>CAJWVX010000182.1 GCA_913048175.1 uncultured Flavobacteriales bacterium
ACTTTTCATCAGTAAGTATTTTTCTCTAACTAAATGAGATTCTTTCATAATTTGTTAGAACTATCTTTAATATAAACTCTTTTAGTATACTTATCATCTTATTTCATCTTTACAATTCGCTCAACAACATGAGTTGTTTCATTAAACACCTTAAGAAAGTAGGTGCCTGCAGTAACTTTTTCATTGAGAAAGATTTCGGTTGTAGCATTTTCAATTCTTTGCGAGTAAACATTCCTTCCTAAGTAATCGATTACTTCAACCTTTATTGGATAACTTATATTTTTTGATAATTGAACTTTAAAACTGTTTTCAAAAGGGTTGGGATATATTGATATTTCCGTTTCATGCTCACAAGAAACTGATTTGAGACCATGGTATTCAAAACTACCATTAAAGTCTGTTTGTTTTAAACGGTAATAAGTTCTTCCGCTTATTTTACTGTCGTCTGTCCAGCTATAACTAATTAGTTCAGAACTGGTTCCATTTCCATTAACTAGAGCAATAGGATTAAAATTAATTGCATCTGTACTTCGCTCAATTGTAAAATAATCGTTGTTTATTTCTGATGCTGTTGACCAATTTAGCACAACTTTATTAGTGTTACATTTAGCATCAAAGCTTAAAATTTGGACTGGAAGAGGTGTTGCAGAGTTAAATGATCCTATGGTTATGTAACGATTACTGTTATTTGGTATCATTGAGTTAGAAATATTAGAAATCGTAATAGTTTGGTTTGTATATGAAATGAAAACACCTGACCCGTCACCATTATAATAGCATATAGTTCCTCCGTTAGAAAAATCGCCATCGTCATCAATTAGAAGACCAAGATTCGAGTTGTTAATAGAAGAGGGTCCAGCATTTGGGTTCAATTTTATATCAATGTTAAAGAGGTTTCCAGCACTTTTTCTAGTTACTTTCCATTCGCGTTCTAAACGAGAATACAAGCCACATGTTCCTGGAATCTCTGTGTTTGAGGCAGCTGTGGCACTTATTTTTCCTTGATTATCTCCCATCATAATGAATGAAAAATCGCCAATAGCTCCTGAATTAGCAGCATTAGTCGTTTGCAAAGCATTCAAATAGATACGTGTTGAATCATCAATAGTGTGCGATTGTTTTTGGTATAAATCAGTGTCATCTTCTCTTCCAATACCGATTATGTTATTATGGTAAGATGGACGATCATCAGCATCCCAAATAGTTGCACCAGTTGTGGTAATATAATCTCCTGCTATTCCTCCTGTTGCATTATCGAGCGTTAAGCCATATTTAATAGCCAAATACGTTTCAACTTTCACGATTTCAGCATTTGATATATCATTACTAAACTCAATTGCTTCTGCGATATAACCTACCCAATCATGATTCCCACTTGTTTTGCATCCAATTTGAGTTTTGCCATCGACAAATGGTGTAGATGGGCTTCCCGCATTGTCTTCATTTCCATCTAGTCGAGTTAGTACTGTTTCAGTAGCGCCATATCTAGCCGCCATCATATGAGGAGTATTGTCTTGTAACAAATTTGTACTAACTTCTAATGTTGTTGTTGTATGACGCATTATTACTTTACTAGAGTTCAATTTTAAAACATGTGGATTAGAAGCAGATCCTCCTATAACTGTTTGATTTGATCCTGAGGCATTGTTAGGAACAACAACCGCAAATTTGGTATAGGCTTGAGAACCTAAAAGAATATTAGTTGTTGTTGTTTCGAAGTATTCGTCATTCCCATCAAAGTCTATAGCTGGGTTATAATTAATAGCACTAGAAACTAAAACCGGGCTATTATTAGCTGTAGTGTGATTATTGAAGCCTGATTGATCGTCCCAATCGGTAACTGGTGCTGAGCCAGTAACACCAGCATCTGCTTTAAGCCACAATACTAGCTCATTACACAGTCCTCCTGGCTGAAGTGGAGTAATCACAATAGTTCCTGTTGCACTAACTGCTCCACAATCTAATAGAATATTATAATTAAATGTTCCAATTGCGGTTGGGGTACCACTTATGATAATGGTATTGCCAGACCAACTTGCAGATACTCCTGCAGGTAATCCATTGGCTCCTGTAACTCCATTATTGGCAATACTTGTAGCTCCTACAGTGGTATGGCTAATGGGAGTTAAAGGGGTGTTAACGCATAATGTTGGGTTTGATGATGGCGCGCTTGCAGTACAAGGTAATACAGTTAATTCTAAAGAAACATCATCTACAAATATGTATGAATAATTTCCAGATCCACTGTTAATATTATAATTGGTGTTGGCATCATTTCTGAAATTACCAATTGTCAAATATTGTTCACCACCTGTCGCAACAAAAACACCAGTAATTAGCTGCCAGCCTGTATGGTCATCCATATAATTATTGGTTGCATTATCTACTGTTGGGGTCAGCGCTAGTGTCTGGTCGTTTCCACTTCCTGTAAATGCAGTGTTAGTAACATGGAATCCAAAACCATCACTCCCCCATTTAGTATATTCTTTTAAACTTACCCAAGCCTCTACAGCATAAGCTTGGCCTGCTAAAAGTGAAGATGTTAATTGTACTTGAACATATTCTCGAAAACCAGGGCCATTAGCACCAAAATGGCTAACCATACCTATATAGGCGTCTCCAGTTCTGGCAGTTTGATCATCATCATCATACGCACCCCAATAATTATTTGCATGATAATAATCAGCCGAACCACTATGTCCCCCCAAATAAATCCAACCTGCTAGGTCGTTAGTCCATGGATAATCAAAGCTCCAATGATTAGGGTTAGTACCACCTAGATCTTCAAAACTGGGGTTAGGAACTAAGTTTTGTGCAAAGCTGCTTGACATACAAATAAAAACAAGAAGGAGTAGTAGAGATAAATTTTTCATAATGGCCTTTTAAAAAAAGACGAATTTGACACTTTATTTTTTATAAAATAAAGTTAGTAGCCGTGAAGGCTTAACGGAAAAAGATTTTTTATCCGGGAATTTTTCACGGATAGATACTTTAAGTATTGTTATGTATGGCTTTACGGGTGTTGAGCCGATATTCTTGTTACTTCTGTAATAAGCGCTAATTTCTTGTTTTTAGCATCTGAAATTTGCAACATTTTATACATTTTCCTGAGCGCTGAACTTGTTCCTTCCAGACTCAAATTCACCTGTTCAGCAATTTCTTTATTGGTTATTAAGGGTTCCTTAAAAAGCACATTTAGTATTTTCCAATCGGACATATTTAAATTTCCATCAATGTGTTGCTCTAATCTATCGCGATTTAAAGCCATTTCCTTTCGCTCGTTTCCATTTGTAACCATGTTTGAAATACCTCTTTCCTTTAAAATTTCTATTTTATGTAGGAGTTCATTTCTATTATTCAAGTTTGTGATATATCGAGATCTTAAAATGATGCCTAGCACAATTACAAGAATTAATATTCCGAGACCTGTTAAGTATCTTTCCTTTTGAGCCTTAAATTTAGTTTCCTTTTTTAGTTCTTCATATTTTAGTTCCTCCTTCAAAATCAATTTTTCAAAATCCGATTGAAACTTAAATTGCATAATTGCTTTCTCGTTGTTTTCATTTCTATTTTTATCTTTTGCAACTATATTTATCTCAATCATTTTTAAAGCTTGATTCTTATCCCCTTGAGCTTTAAAATACTTGTATAAAAATTCAGAAGACTCTTCAATTAAAGAAGTGATTTTCATTTTTTGAGAACCAGCCAAAGCTTTACTCCCATAAAATAGAGCACTGTCCTTTTTTCCTAGTTGGTGAAACAACCTTGCTATTTCTAGCTGAGTATAAGATAAGTCCTCATTAAAACCTAAAGCTTGTTGATTTTCAAAGCTTTTAAATTGATACTTTAGAGACTTTTCATATTGCTTCTTACCATTATAAACAAGACCAATTCTAGAAAGTATATCTGCAATTTCATATTGATTATCAGAACCTTCAATTATATTGTAGGCCATTTCATAATATTTCAATGCTTCATCCCAACTTTTCTTTTCTATTAATATATTTCCAATTTTGCTATAAGTACTAGCTATCTCTTTCTGCGTTTTATTTTCTTTGTGCAGTTTTAGAGATTTGTTATACGATTCTAAAGATCTATCATAATCTTCTTGTGAATAATAGATATTCCCTATGTTTGACAAGCATAGAGCTTGGCCATGTTTTTCATCTATTTTTTCATATAATTTTAAACTTTTATTGAAACAGTCAATTGAGGAAGGTAAATCTCCTTGTTGCAAATAAACACCACCTAAATTATTAAGTATTCCAGCTATCCTTTTAGAGATTCCCAACTCTCTTGCTATTTTTAGAGCCTTATTATAGTAATATATCGACTCTTTATATTTCCCCTTCATTGAATAGACAATTCCTTGAATATTTAAGGCACTAGTCATATTAGTTTCGATCTTGTTCTTTTTGGCAAAATCATACTGCAATTGAGCAAGGATTAGTGCACTATCTGGTTTAGAAAAAATATATTCTTTCCAAATAAAGGTGTTAATCGCTTTTAGTCTAATTGAGTCTTGCTGAGATTGATCTTTCCAGACACTCCAAAGTGAATCTAAATTGGTTTGCCCAACTGTAAATAAAGGGCTAAGTAATAATATGAGTATAACTTTTTTCAACATAAAATGTATTGCGTTAAAAGTACTAACATTATTTATTTTACTCTTCCTTCCATTCCTTCCCTCTGCCTGGAGTATATGGAGTAGTACCAATTTCTTTTTCAAGATCAGAAATGTTTGTTACATAACCCTGTATTGCGGCTAATACAGGAACATATTCCTCAGTAGCAATTTTAATGTTATTAAGAGCTGTTTTTGTAGGAGCAGAAGTAGAATTCCAAAGACCATAAATAACAATACCAACACGTTCACTTAAACCAGGGTAAACTTCATATTCATGTTTGTTGATGTCGTTATCTCCCCATAATGCAATTTCTGTAGTATTAATTTTAGTCTCTAGTTCTGTTACTTTACTAAGTAGGTTAACATCAACGTTTGGAGTAGTTTCAATAGCTACCTTAATATGTTTTAATCTGTTCTTAATTTCTCCTAATAACCTTTCAGAACCATCAACAGATCTTCTTAATTCGGCTACTTCTTTTTGGAAAGCTAATAATGCTTTTTTATCTGTAGCAGGCAGCGTTGTGTTGTTTAATAATTCAACTTCAAAAGCTTTTGCTTCTGCTAACTTCTCCATTTTTCCGTTGTTTCTTAAATAAGGAGTAACCGAATATTTTCCTGGTAAAGCTAACTGTCCAACATCCTCAGAACCATAACGACCAACTTTTTTAGTTTTTAATTTAATTGGTCCGGTAGGAGCATATCTAAAGTTCCAAACTACTTTTTTAAGACCAACTGTAGCATCAGTTTTAATTTTTTGAATTTCATCTCCCGTCTCATCTTTAATCACAAAAAGTAAGAAAGCTTTTTCTTCGTGTGCTTCATTTTTAATTTCTGCTTTAGTTGGATAGCTGTCATCATCTGTAGTTTTCTCATTTGCTCGTCTAGTTTCTTGAGCAGTTTTAAGAGTATCACTAAAGTAATAAGAGATAACACTTCCTAATGTAGGATTGTCAGCAGCATAATACATTTCGCCTTGTGCATTTTTACCTCTGTAACCAAGTGGGTTTTTAGTGTTAAACATCAACTGCTTTTTGATGTTAAAAACATGAAAACGTTTGTCTAATAGTTTTTCATCAGCCAATTCTCTTAAAGCAGAATAATCATCAAGCACATAAAAACTTCTTCCGAATGTTCCTAAAACTAAATCATTTTCTCTTTTTTGAATTTCCATATCTCTAATAGCAACAGTTGGTAATCCAGCTTTTAATTGAGTCCATTCCTTACCACCATTTAATGTGACATAAACACCAAACTCAGTTCCTGCAAATAAAATGTTAGGGTTAACATGATCTTGTTCTATAGAATAAACAGCACCTTTTTCTGGTAAATTTCCTACAATAGAAGCCCATGTTTTTCCTTTATCATTACTTTTTAAAAGGTAGGGTTTAAAATCTCCTTTTTTATGATTGTTGAAAGCCGCAAAAACAGTTTCAGCATTATGTTTAGATGCTTTTAACATGTTTACATAAGTCATTGCTGGTACTCCAGGAAAACTACTGTATTTGTTCCATGAGCTTCCACTATTATCAGAAACTTGAACTA
>CAJWVX010000183.1 GCA_913048175.1 uncultured Flavobacteriales bacterium
GTAAATAATCCTATTCAAAATGCGCCTCATACTTCTAAGGTTGTGATATCTGATGCTTATGACTATCCTTACTCAAGAGAAACAGCAGTATTTCCTTTACCATGGATAAAAGAATCTAAATACTGGCCAACTATTGGCAAAGCAGATAATGCTTACGGAGATAGAAACTTAATCTGTAGCTGTGTTGGTATTGAAGCATATATGGAAGAAGAAGTAGTCTAAAACCTACCGCTTATATAAAATAATGAACCGTTGGTTTATTTCAGTTAGGTTTAAAAAAGGTTGTTTACTATTTTCGAATAGATAAACAACCTTTTTTTTATTCTCTAAACTGCACAAATTCGATTAAAAAGTTACCGTTAAATAAAAAAATGAAACACACAAGAACAGGTTTTATATCAAATCTTATTTTACCGAAAAATTATAATCTATGAATAAGCTATACACTATATTTCTTGGAATACTATTTAGCTCAATTGCATTTGCACAAAATGGAGCTAATAAAGGTTTTGAAAATCAAAAAACACAGTTAACTCGTCAATCTGATATCAGCAAAATAATTCCAACCCCACCTCAACAAAATAAAAAAGCTGTTGGCGATACTATATGGTCAGAAGATTTTACGAATGGATTCCCAGCCGGATGGTCTGTTTACGACAGTACTGGAAACAATTACAACTGGGTAATTAACAATAGTGATATAAATAACCAAACATCTATTCCTCCAGGATACACTAACACTTCAGCTATAGCTTCAGAAAGTGGAGGAAATCACATGCTACTATTTGGTGATGAATATAATAGAGTGCAACAAGCCAATACATCAACTTCAGTCGAACTGAATTCATTCTTCCAAACTTCTGCCATCAATTTAACGGGACAATCTGCAGTAACTGTAAATTTTCAACAAAAATTCAATAGGTGCTGTGCCAACGCTGGAATAATATCCAACATGGTTGTAAGTACCGACCCAACTTTTACTACTAATGTTGAAAAATATGACATTGTTAATGGAGAAAGCACTGGAGCCCCATCACAGATATTAATAAATATGTCCATTAACATTTCTGATTTTGTTGGAGGGTTGAACGGAGATATTTATTTAAGATTTCACGTTGAATCTGGTACTACGCATTATTACTGGATGATTGATGATATCTATATAACAGAATCAGGACTTAATAATATAGTAACAGATAACGGATTTTACGGACTTAATGGTTACCAATACACTAAAATACCCGTTTCTCAAGTGCAACCAATAGATTTTTACATGGAAGCATACAATACTGGATCAGTTGATCAAACAGGAACAAACCTTAAAGTAGATATATATGATGGAATTTCATCTATTTTTAATGATAACTCTACCAATACAACAATAAATAGTTTCGGCAGGGACACTTTTGAACTCAACAACTTTTGGATTCCACCAACCAATCAATTAAACATTCCCTATACCGTTTCTCTTGATATATTTTCAGACTCTCTTGATGAAACACCTCAGAATAACTCAATAATATTTCCTCCATTTGAAATAACATCTGCAATATTGGCATTAGACGATTATTCAGCAACCCCAGGAAACGGTGGAGGAAATACAGGCCCAAATGGAGTAACAGAATACGAGGCAGGCAACCAATTTGATATTGTTAATCAAAACGAAGATTTATATGCAATTCAAATGGTTACTGGGCCAAACACTCCAGTAGGCACTTTTATTGATGTTGTAATTTATCAGATAGATTTCACAGTACAGCCAGAAGGATACATTGAGCTTTGGAGATCTGTAAGTTATGCTATTACTACTGCAGACATTGGTACAGTTCATAACTTCTACGACACTCCCGGAACTCCTATAGCCGCATTAACTACTGGTGAATCTTATTTTGTTGCAGTTCATTCTGCTGTAGATTATGAATTTGGTGTAAGTGGAATAAACCCTTCATACGGAACTCCATCTGCAAGACACAGTGGCATACGTTATCCGAACATGGGTAACCCGAACGCTAACTCTTCTTTTGGATTAACTAATACTCCAATGATTAGATTAAACTTTGATGCAACTGTTGGTATTGATACTGATAATGAAGCTACAAGTTTTTCACTCTCACCAAATCCAACTTCTGGAAAATTTACAATTTCAATAAATTCTGAAGAAATTAATACCTTATTTATTACCAACACAGTTGGTCAAGAAATATTGAGTAAAACAATTAATACAATAGGTAAAATAGAAGAAGAAATTTCTCTTAAAGGTTATGATAAAGGAATCTACTTTATCACCCTAAAGAGTAAAACAGGAAATCAAACATCAAAACTAATTTTAGAATAATTAAACAGTAATTATGAATAAACTGCACACTTTAGCACTGATCTTTTTATTCGGTTCAATTGCATTTGCACAAAATGGATCTAATAAAAGTTTTGAAAATAAGAAAACAGAACTAAGTTATTATTCTGATGTAGATAAAGTAATTTCAACTCCACCACAACAAAATAAAAAAGCTGTTGGCGATACTATCTGGTCGGAAGATTTTACCAATGGATTCCCTGCCGGATGGAGTGTTTATGATAGTACAGGAAACAATTACAACTGGGTAATTAATAATGGGGACATTGAAAACATCACTGCAAACCCACCTGGATATACTAATGCAGCTGCATTAGCCTCTGAGAGTGGCGGAAATCATATGCTCTTATTTGCAGACGAATATAATAGAGTACAATTAGCCAATACAGGAACTGCAGTAGATATGAATGCATACTTTCAAACCTCTGGCATAACCCTTAACGGACAAACCGCTATTACCGTACACTTCCAACAAAGACATAGAGTACTCTGTCTTCCACCTTACCAAACAAATTTATGGGTAAGTACAGACCCTTCTTTTACTTCAAATGTTTCAACATATGATATCCAAGGTGGAATTCCTGGATGCACACAATCCCCAAACCCTATGGACATGTCCATTAACATATCGGACATTGCTGCAGATTATCATGGAGATATTTATTTAAGATTTTATATTGAATCTGGTATATCACATTATTTCTGGATGATTGATGATATTTATGTAACCGAAAATGGTTTAAATGACATTACAACACACCAAAGACTTTCAGGGTCAGATTTACCCACAGAATATTATGGATTCGGGGGGTATCAATATACCCGAGTTCCAGTTTCTCAAATTCAATCGATAGATTTTCAAATGATAGCTAAAAACACTGGATCAGTAGACCAACCCAATACAAATCTTACAGTAGATATAAACGATGGAAACGCTTCCATTTTTAACAATAGCTCAATCAGCACAACTCTATCCAGCTTCTCTAAGGACACTTTTGAACTCAATAATTTTTGGACACCCCCAACCTCACCACTAAATATTCCTTACACAATAACTATAGATGTATTTTCCGACTCCATTGATGAATCACCTTGGAACAATCAGGCTAGCTTCCAGCCATTTGAAATTACAAGCGGCCTTTTAGCATTGGATGATTTCTCATCTACACCAGGGAATGGAGGCGGGTACTGGGGACCAAATAACACAACAGAATATGAAGCTGGAAACCATTTTAGCATCATAAACCAAGATGAGATGTTGTATTCAATAGATGTTGTTACTGGCACAAATACGCCTATTGGCACCTTAGTAAATGCAGTTCTATACGAAATTGATTTTTCTACTGCTCCAGATACTTACACAGAAATATGGAGATCTCCATCATATTCCATCCAAGCTTCTGATGTTGGAACTGTTCATCACTTTAATGATAGTCCAGGAACACCAATCGCAACCTTGACAAATGGAAAAACTTATTTTGCAGGGATTCATTGTCTTGTAGATTATGAATACGCTACAAGTGGAACTAACCCTACATACGGAATACCCTCAGAAATACATAGCACAATCCGTTACCCTAATATGGCTAACCCTATGCCAAACGGATCATATGATCGAATATTCAATACTCCTATGATTCGATTAAATTTTGACAACACTGTTGGTTTAAACATTAATACTAATAACAACCCCTTGACTATTTCACCAAACCCAACATCAGGAAAATTTACAATTTCAATAAATTCTAAAGAAATTAATACCCTATCTATTACCAACACTATTGGTCAAGAAATATTGAGTAAAACAATTAATACAATAGGTAAAATAGAAGAAGAAATTTCTCTTGAAGGTCATGATAAAGGAATTTATTTTATCACACTAAAGAGTAAAACAGGAACTCAAACATCAAAACTAATTTTAGAGTAATATGAAAAAATAGTACGCTTTAATTATTGCAATCTTGATCAGCTCCATTTCTTTTGAGCAAAATTTGGTTAACAAAGAATATCAATTTCTTAAGACACCATTAGACGGTTCTACCTATAATAATACAACTGTAAATAAAACAAACAAAAAAGCCGCTGGAGACACTATTTGGTCTGAAGATTTTACAAATGGCTTCCCTGCTGGATGGTCAAGTGTAGATAATACAGGGAACGGATATGTTTGGGTAAATCACCCTGCGGGGATTTTACCTGATGCAGATTTCACCACTAATATATCATCAATCAAATCCAACAGTGGAGGTAACTGCATGCTATTATATAGTGATTTATATCAATCTCATCAACCTGCAGGAGGGTATATTGATATGGATGCCTACTTCCAAACAACTGCAATTCCAATTAATGGACAACCTGATGTGAATGTTAATTTCCAACAATACTTTAGAAGATGCTGTTCAAACTCATGGGTAACTGCCTTTTTAATGGCAAATACAGACCCCACATTCACAAGTAACGTTTTTACCTATGACATTACAGGTGCTATTTCTCCAGCCGCATCATCTCCCAACCCTGTATATATGTCTATCAATATTTCTGATATTGCTGGAGGCTTAAATGGTGATATTTATTTAAGGTTTTATATCGGGTCAGGTGTTGAGGCTTATTTCTGGATGATAGATGATATTTATATTACTGAAGCTCCGGTAAACGAAATTGAGGTTTCTAACGGATTTTATGGTTTTGATAGTTATCAATATACTCGAATACCTTCATCTCAAATTCAACCGATGGATTTTTCTATTCAATCTATTAACAACGGTTCGGCAGATCAAACTGGAACAAATTTCACTGCAGACATTAACAATGGTACTTCTTCCATTTTTAACGGAAACTCAAATGATACCACTATAAATAGTTTAAGTACAGATACATTTAATTTAAATGATTTTTGGACACCTCCTTTCTCACCACCTAACCAACCCTATACCATATCCTTAGATGTTTTTTCAGACTCTATTGATGAAACCCCAGCCAACAACTCAATATCATTCCCTCCTCTCCAAACAACAATTGACAAATGGGCTCATGATGATTTTTCTAACACACCTGGAAATGGAGAAGGAAATGCTGGTCCAAATGGCGTTAATGAATATGAAGCGGGGAACTATTACAAAACCGTTAATTACTTCCGACCTATATGGTTTAAGTATAGTAACCGGATCTAACACCCCAATTGGAACTTTTATTGAAGCTGTTATCTATGAAGTAGACTTTACAGTTACTCCAGAAACTTATTCTCAAGTTTGGAGATCTCAAGGCTATTCAATTACTGCTTCAGACATCGGAAATGACCACTATTTCAACGCCTGGTGTCTAAGTCTTGAACCTAATAAAACATATTTTGCAGGTGTACATTCTTATATTGATTATGAATACGCAACGAGCGGAACCAGTCCTGCACCAAGCAGTTAAACACCAGTCCACAGTGCTATTCGCTATCCAAATATGCAAAATCCAAATGCCAATTCCTCTTTTATTTTAACAGAAACGCCAATGATAAGACTTATAGTAGATGTTTGTGTTAATGTTGAAGAGGTAGATGTAGATGTAGATGTAGATGTAGATAATATTCTATCAATCTCTCCAAATCCAACATCAGGAAATTTTACAATTACTATAGATTCTGATACTCAAGAATCCA
>CAJWVX010000184.1 GCA_913048175.1 uncultured Flavobacteriales bacterium
GGAATTTACTTTTTACAACTCCAAACAGAAAGTGGGGAAGTAATTACCAAGAAGATTATAAAAGAGTAATTTCTATTACAGAAATTAAATAACGATCTTATTTAACTCTTCAGCTATTTGACCAGCCAATAGTCTACGACTGTACTTTTCATAATTCTTACTTTTAACAGTAAGTGAATTATTTTTATAGTGCAGGTAATATTCTTTTACAACTTTTTTTAATGATGTGGTATCATTAAAATCACAAACAATTCCAGCTTCAGTTTCATTCAATATTTTAGCCGCATCACCATCAGATTTACCTATACATAAAATAGGACGTTGGGCTCCAATATATTCGTATAATTTCCCTGGAACTACTCCATCAATATTTGGCGTATCATTTAATGGCAATAATAATACTTGAGATTTTATTATTTCTTTTATTACTTTCTCATGTGGTAAATGATCAATCATATTAAAATTACTATTCAGATCATTCTTATCAATTGCTTCAACTGATTTTAAGGCAACTTGTCCAATAAATTTAATTTGTAAATCCGCTCTAAATCCTTCTTCCTCTTCGCACAGTTCTTTTAACACAGGCCATAAAGAGTATGGGTTTCTATCCTCATTTAAAGAACCAGCATGGGTAATTGTAAATTGATCATCCATAACAACATCCGTCAAATTTGTAAAATCTGCTGGATCAAAACCATTTGTAATTACCATTGGCATTCGCCCAGATATTCTATGAAAATCTTTAGCCCAACTCCAACTAACTGTAACTAGTTGATTCGCCTTTTTCAAAACTTGGAGTTCCATCTTTTTATGCTTTCTATCTCCCCACTTTGTCAATTTTAATTTATGGTAAAAATCAATATTAGTCCAAGGATCACGAAAATCACTTAGCCAAGGTGTTTTTGTTTTTGCAACAACTTTCATTGCTATCATATGAGTAGAATGAGGTGGTCCTGTTGAAATTATAGCATCAATCTTATTCTCTTTCAAATAATTAATTAAAAACTTAGACGTAGGACTTATCCAAAATTTTCGAGCATCTGGAATAAACAAATTCCCTCGAACCCAAACAGAAAGATTATGAACGAAAGAACTTTCTTTAGAGTCCTGATCCATCCCTAAAACTAATTTCTCATCTTTTTTCTTTTTGGTTAACCTTTTATAAATTGAAAAAGGTTCCCAAATCGGAACTCTTAATGTTTCTATTGCCTTAGGAATTTCTTTAAGCATTCCTTCATCTATAACCGATGCTTCACCATTTTCTGTTGTACAGATTATTGGTTCCCAGCCATATTCTCTTAGATACTTAGTCATTTTTAACCAACGCTGAACACCTCCACCTCCCATAGGGGGCCAATAATAAGTTATGATTAATACTTTTTTCATTTTTTTACTACAGATTTTTATATAAATCTTCTATTTCTTTTGCCAAATTATCCCAAGAATAATCTGCTTTAAATTTTTGTATATTTTCTTCACAATCAGATTTCATATTCTCATTAAAAAAAGTTTTAATTCCTTCTGATATTAATATCGAATCTGGAGCATCAACAACAATACCAGCGCCATAAGGCTCAACCATATCTCTTAAACCTCCAACATCAGTAACTAAAACAGGTAAATCAAATTGATAGGCTAACGCTATAACACCACTTTGGGTTGCGGTTCTATAAGGCAACACATTTAAATCTGCTGCAGAAAATAAACAAGCCACTTCGCTATCAGCAATATATCTAATATGCTGCATAATACACTCTTTATTCTTATTCCTATTTATCTGAGCTTGATAAGAATCAAATTTCCCATAAGACTCTCCTGCAATTACCAAATAATATTCATCACTTAAATTGTTAAACGAATCGATTATCAAATCCAATCCTTTATAATCACGAATAAGTCCAAAAAATAAAACCACTTTTTTATCTAACGGAATATTTAATTTTTTTCGAGCCGCTATTTTATCCATTGCATCACCAAATCGATTATAAATAGGATGAGGATGAAGAATATATTTTGCATCTGGAATAAGAGTAAGTAAATCATCTCTCACAGTTTTAGACATCACCACAAAAGCATCGTTTTGTTTTAAAAAATAACGACTAAGGCTTTTATCCCCAAATCGCTTTTCATGTGGTTTTACATTATGCAAAATAGAAATCACTTTCACATTATTTCTTCTTACCATTTTTGCTACAAACCCTAAAGCTGGAGCCAAAAATGTCATCCAATAACCCATCAATAACAAATCAGGCTTTGTCTTACTGATTTTTTTAGCCGTTTTAAAATATGAAATTGGATTAATAGAATCTAAAGTCCTTTTACTTGTTGTAAATGATAAACTATCATCCTTTGTAACATACTGAGATGAACCAGGAAATAGTATTCCTGGATACTGTCTCGTAAAATTAAAAAGATTAATATCGTTTCTTTTTTTTAACGCATCATACAGTGATGAATTGTACTGAGATATTCCTCCACGATAAGGATAAAAAACAGACAAAAAAGCACTTTTCATAATTCGAAATTTTATCCAAAACGCATCAAAAATAATTTCGAAATTTCATAACCAACTCTTGACCAGAAACACCAATTATTAATGCATTTTTAATGATTAACTATATCTCTTTTTCTATGTTGTATTGATTTCTAGTAGTTGAAGTTCTTGATATTAACTCCCCTAAAAAACCTGCAATAAATAACAACGAACCAATAATCATTGAAGTTAATGCTAAATAAAACTCTGCTCTATCCGCAATTAATCTGGCTCCAGTATCTATAAATAATTTATTTACGCCTAACCATAATGAAATTAAAAATCCTATAGCAAACATTACGGTTCCCAAAGAACCAAATAAGTGCATTGGTCTTTTACCAAATTTAGAAATAAAGGTAATTGATAGTAAATCTAAAAAACCATTTATAAAACGTTCTAATCCAAACTTGGTAACACCATATTTCCTTTCTTGGTGACTAACTACTTTTTCAGTTATTTTAGAAAAACCTGCCCATTTTGCCAAAACAGGAATGTAACGGTGCATTTCACCATAAACCTCAACAGTTTTTACAACATTTTTACGATAAGCTTTTAATCCACAATTAAAATCGTGTAGATTATTAATCCCAGACATTTTACGAGTAGCCAAATTAAATAGCTTAGTAGGAATTGTTTTTGTTAAAGGATCGTAACGTTTCTTTTTCCAACCAGAAACTAAATCCCAATCTTCCTCCATTACCATTCGATACATCTCAGGTAATTCTTCAGGACTATCTTGTAAATCTGCATCCATAGTAAAGACAACTTTACCTTCAGCAGCTGCAAAACCAACATTTAAACCTGCCGATTTACCATAATTCCTTCTAAACTTAATTCCTTTAATATTCGCATTTTGAGTTTTTAAATCCTCAATAATTTGCCAAGAACTATCTGTACTTCCATCATCAACATAAATAACTTCATATTTAAAGTTATTATCGTGCATCACTTTCCCAATCCAATCTGTTAATTCTTTTAAGGATTCCTCCTCATTTAGCAATGGAATAACGATTGATATGTCTAATTCTTGATTCATTTCCGTCAAAGATAGTGAAGTTGTTTAATTAAATAATAATTTTTTACGCTACTTTAACAAATAATTAAAAGATAATTCTAATTTTGCAGCGGGCAAGTCTTATACAACCAGCTCCTTCTGAACTTCCCCAGGCTGGGAACAGAGCAAGGATATGAGGTTGAGCGGTGTGATGTAAGTAGCTTGCCCACTTTTTTTTCTACACTTCCTTATTTATAGTACTCTCAAGACATTAAACCTATATTTTAGGTTATTTTCTAGATCTTAATAGATTCTTTAATAATTATCTCTTTTAGTGGTTAACGTGCTGTTTCGCATCAAATATGCACCACTTTTTCATCATCAAACACCCTTATTTTACTAACCATACAGCTAGGTTGTCACTAATTTTCGCACAATACTCTCTTAAAACTATTAAGAAGAATCAGTAGATCTATATCAGGTACTACCTAGAAGGAAAGAAAGTTTTTCTCCCAACTGGTATAAGCACTAAAGATAAGTTCTCGGATTCTAAGAAAAAACAGCTTAAAAAGAACTTTAACGGCTACTCTGAAGCTCAGACTACAATTACTAAAACAGAACAGTTAGTTCTTAAAAGACAAGCTCTAGGAGAAAATATTGAAGTATCTACTATTAAAGAGCTGATAACTAACAACAAACCTTATAGAATAAGCTTAGTCCAGTTTATTGATCTTAGTATTAAGGAGAGATTGGCTATTAATAAAACTGCCAAAGCAGCTAATCTTGTTAAAGTAAAAAATAAGTTATTAGACTATCAGAAAAGTGTAAAAGTGAAAGTAAACTTTAAAGATGTAGATATTAGCTTCTAATTTAGGTTCTACAGCTATTTTGTAAAACAAGGTTACTCTGATAATTACTTTAGCTCCATGATGCAATTAGAAGAAAAGTTACCACATATAATGGATTTAAGCATCCTAACTTTAAGGTAATAGAATCTGAAATAGATGATATTTATCTGACAGAACAAGAGCTAGAAAAGCTCACAAAACTGGAGTTAAACATTACCATAGACAATTGTAGAAAAGCCTTTACAATAGGCTCCTATTATAGCTTAAGGCACTCTGATTTAAAGTTAATTGATGAAACATCATTTACTACTGGAGCATTAAGATACAGACAGCAAAAACAGGAAAACTAGTTAATGTACCGCTCCATCTTATTGTACTATAATACCTGCAACAAGGTCTACTAATATTAGGAGATCAATCTTACTTTAACAAGAATATAAAGCTAGTATGTGAAAAAGCAGAAATGTTAGATAAGGTTAAGATTGTAAAGTACATCGGAGGGAAGGGAGTAGAAACTATTTATGAAAAATGGCAATTAGCTAAGAACCATACAATGAAAAGATCTTTTGCTACTAATATTCACGTTAGAGGCTATCCTAGTAAGATTATCATAGAATTTACCGGTCATTCAACTCTAAAGAGTTTTGAACACTAGCTAAAATCTACCATTAAGGATGAGAGCAGTAATTCTATAAAACTGTGGAAGTAATTAGAGGGTTCTAAAAGCCTCTCTAATTAAACTGCCTTACTGGCCTCACATATCCAGGGCTTTGAAAGAAATTACTAGATACAACATAAACTGTAAAACTCATGGGCCCACCATGGTCAAAATGAATCCCTATTTCAGTAAACTGATAAGCTGTTGGTGATGTATTTACTAATACTGAATCTCTATTTGTACTCATATATCCAGCTAATTGAAAGTTAGCATTAGTCTGTTGTCCAATTTGAGAATACATTAAACTTAACTCATCTATACTTGGCATAAACCAATCTGAGTGCCCAGCAAAACTTAGTGTATCACAATAATAAGCAGCATAATCTCCAACACCCTGCGTATTTACTATAATATTTGTATTATTCTGACCAGCTCCTACTGAGCATGAAAAACCTTGAAGATGAGCACCTTGGGTATACCACCAATTCATTTGAGGGTCATCATTATTTACATCTTGTATTGCAACTAAGCCTGTTGCATTTAAAGAATCAACATAAAAAATTAATCCACCTTGATAACTCTTTCCATAAAATTCTGAAAGAGGAAAGTTCGCAAGAATTGAAGCCATAGGTTCTCCATTAGCTATTGCCAGATCAACCCCCGTAAGTGCTACAGTAGTATCTACTGGCATTGCTGTTGTTTCCTCTTTAGAACAGCCACCAAGAACTATGATGCAACAGATAAGTATGTAATAAAGTAGTTTCATCAGCTAAATATAGTGAAAATTAAAACATATAATTATCAGCTGTTATCTTCCTGTACTCTTCTGTAATTTTTGGTTCTATTCTAATACGCTCCAGTAAAAAATCTTTCATCACTTTCTTAGCTGTCATTTTATACTGTTCTGGAACAGTAATTGAATCATGGATAGTAAGTGGAATATTTTTTTAAA
>CAJWVX010000185.1 GCA_913048175.1 uncultured Flavobacteriales bacterium
GATTTTAAAAATTTAATTAATCTTGAAAATGGATTAGCAAATTAAAAGGTATGGGTGAAAAGAAAATTAAGAATTCATTAGTAGAGGGACCAATTACTCCAGAAAGAATAGGTAAATCGATAGGTCACCATCAAGTTAAAACCAATATTGGTGCACACGATATATTTTTAGGTCAAGTAAGAGCTGATGAAATTGAAGGTAAAACAGTAACTGCTATAGATTATTCGGCTTACGATGAAATGGCTAATAAAGTCTTTGATGAAATTAGAGAAGCTGCTTTTGAAAAATTTGATTTAACATGTGGGCACATCTATCACAGTAAAGGAGTTGTAAAGGCTGGGGAAATATGTTTATTTGTTTTTACATCATCTAAACATAGAGAAATGGCTTTTGAAGCTACTCGATATATTACAGAAGAGATAAAAATAAAAGCACCTGTTTTTGGTAAAGAATTATTCGAGGATCATAGTTTTCAGTGGAAAACTAATGAATGATTATTTATTAATGATAAATGAATAATATGGTAAATGATTTAAAAGATAGAACGAAAAAGTTTGCTCATCGCTGTGTGAAGTTGACGGAGTTTTTACCTAATACTTATCTGGGGAGTCATATAAAAGGTCAATTAATAAGATGTTCTACATCTGTTGCAGCAAATTATAGGGCTACCTGTGTTGCTCAATCAAAACCTAGTTTTATTGCTAAAATAAGTATTGTAATAGAAGAGGCTGATGAAAGTGCTTTTTGGTTGGAGTTTCTTGCAGATGAAAAGCTGTTTGAATTTGAAAAAGTAGAACCATTATTGAAAGAAGCTAAAGAGTTAACAGCTATATTTATGGCTTCAAGGAAAACAGCTAGCAATAAATAATCATTATTCATTTAACATTATTCATTTTAGAATGATTGACATAACACATAAACCTACAACACTAAGAATTGCAACGGCACAAGCTATTGTTAAAGTTAGCAAGCAAGAAACTATTGATGCAATAAACAATAGAAAAGTTCCTAAGGGAGATGTTTTTGCAATGTGTAGAGCAGTAGGATTATTAGGGGTTAAACAAACTCCACTAATTTTAGCTGATTGTCATCCAATGCCAATTGAATATACAGGGATAGATTATGAAATTGATGGGTTAGAAATTACTATTAAGATGACTGTTAAAACTATTTACAAGACTGGTGTTGAGGTTGAGGCTATGCACGGAGCAAGTGTGGTAGCTTTAAATATGTATGATATGTTAAAGCCTATTGATAAAGGTGTGGAGATTCATCATATTAAACTGTTGAGTAAAAAGGGTGGCAAGTCTGATTTTACAGATCGTTTTAGAAAAGATTTAACAGCTGCGGTTATTGTTTGTTCGGATACGATATCAGCAGGACAAAAAGAAGATAGGGCTGGAAAAGCAATAATTAAGAAGCTAGAAGAGTGTAATGTTGAGGTAAAGGATTATGTAATCATTCCTGATGAAGTTGATGAAATTCAAGCGAAAGCAAACAGCTATATTGAGCAAGGAATAAGCATGGTAATATTTACTGGAGGAACAGGATTATCATCAAGAGATGTAACTCCTGAAGCTTTAAAGTCTATTATTGATAGAGAAATCCCTGGTATAGAAGAAGCTATTCGTTCTTATGGCCAGGAGCGAACTCCTTACTCTATGATGAGTAGGAGTATTGCAGGAGTAAAAGACGGAACGTTGGTTTTGGCTTTGCCTGGTTCTACTAATGGTGCTAAAGAAAGTATGGATGCCATATTTCCCGCTGTACTACACGTTTTTCAGGTTTTAAGAGGGACTGATCATAAATCATAATAATTTTCTTAATTGGTAAATAAATGCTGTATCATCCCAATTTTCAGCCCCAAAGCTCTTCCTAATTATCTTACCATCTTTGTTTATAATGAATGTAGTAGGTATGCTTGGTGAAAAATAGATATTCGGAATATTACCTTCATCATCGATAATGTGAAAAGGAACTTGGTATTCTTTTTTAGTGTGGTAAGCTTTCACTGTTTCTATTGTTTCATTAGAAATCAATAAGAAAGCTATATTTTCTTCTTTTAATTCAAGAAACATTTTATTGATGCTTGGAAGCTCTGCGACACATGGCATGCACCAGGTTGCCCAGAAGTTTAGAAAGATAACTTTACCTCTATAATCAGACATGTTGATAATTTTCCCTTTTAAATCTTTTACTTGAAGATTGAAGTCTGCTATCGGAAAACTGTGCTTATTGGTGATTGTGTCAATCTCTGGGGTTGGCAGTGTTACGCTCATAATAGCGGCAACAGGTGCTTTAAGTATAGGTTGACATTTGCAAAGTGTTAACGCAATTACGAATAAAGAAATATAGAATATGAAGTATCTCACTTTGATAAAATTAATAAATAATGACTTTTTTCAAAGTCGTTAGGGAGACAAAGCTTACTCTATTGTATGCTCTTTATATGCACTAACAAAAAGAATGTTTCCTAGGTCAGGGTATTTACTAAAGGTAGCATCACTTTCATCCTCAATTTGAGTACTATCATAACCAACAATAGTTAAATCAGCATCAGCAGATTTATTATTGATTATTATATCAACTTTTTCTTCTTTAAGTTGAGGTATTAACTGAATGTTAGTTGGAGAAATTGGTAATCTTCCTTCTTGGATTAATTCAATTAATTTAGCTTCAGTACTAGCTTTTTCAGTAGGAGGGAAGGTTGAGAATATTTTTATTTCTCCTTGCTTCCATTCAGGATGTCCTAGCATGATATAACTTAATAAAATCATCAAGTTGGCATTCTCAAAATCATTTGGCCTAATCCAAATATGAATAGCTTTTTTATATCCGAATCCTTTTATTGTAGATCTTAAAATACAAACATCAAATTCAGTAGCTCTTAGTAATTGATAGTTCTGAATTGCATCATTGAGACTCTCCTTTTCATCATGTGTAAATTCAAACAAAATCATATTGTTTCCTTTACCGCTAACTCCAGAAAGCTGAATTACCTGAGCTATAGCTGAAGTATAGGATGGACTGATAATAGTGTCCATATAGACTTTACTTTTTAATCCTTCATTTTGCCTTAAAAGTCTATCCATAACTTTTTGAGACTTTTCATAAGTCTCTTTTGAAAGGAAACCATCTATAAAGTGAATGTATGTTCCGAAGCCATATTTGTGTGATAACCATCTTAGTAGGTTAAAAGCTGATTGTCTTTTGAAAGAATCTTTAGAAACGGATATGATAAAAGGTCTCCATTCTTCTTCTGTAGCGTCAGTATCTCTCTTCTGAAGGAATATCTGAAACTGTCTGCTTAGTTGAAACAAAACGCCTTTAAAGAGCTTTTGAAGGCCTTTTTTATCTTTATTGATATTGTTTACCCAGATATAAATTAAAACCATGATAATAGTGGAAGCTATTGCGTAGGTAAAATCCATTTTAAACATTAGCCAAAAACAGAGTATAGCTCCAGGTAAAGATAGATACCAACGTGATTTAAATGTTGGTCTGTAGGATGGGTCAGCAGCAAATTGTTCTAAAAAGGAAATCAAACAAATAATACCGTAAGTAACCATAAAGAACATAGATATTATTCCGGCAACAGTATTTATATCTCCTAAAAGAATAAAAGCAAAACTTATTATACAAGTGATTACTAATGCATTAAAGGGCTCTCCATCTTTCTTTCTAACTTTGGAGAACAAACCGCTTAATTTTCCTGGGAATATTTTGTCAGCTCCCAGTGCTTGCAAGGTTCTTGGTGCAATCATAATAGATCCTAAAGCAGAAGAGATTGCTGCACAACCTAAGCCTATTGGAATAATAGGCCCCCAAATAGCAATATCAGCCATTACCATTTGGTCTGTTGCTAGATTGTAAATAGGAGCGGAGTAAAATAATTTGAAAGCGACACAAACATATATGACAACTCCAACAACTGTAGCCCATAAGGTTCCTCTAGGAATTGATTTTTTAGGATCTTTTAAGTCTCCAGACAAGCCTAAACCAGCTGCAATTCCTGTAAAAGCTGGGAATATTATTGTAAACACTTTAAAGAAATCATCATGAACTCTAATTGTTCTATAAAAGTTATGTCCATTTGGAGCATTTGATTCTCCCATAAAAAACATTCCTAAAGAAATTACCAATACAAAAACAACTCCATACAAAGCTTTAACTCCAATATTAGCTCCTTTAGAAAGCATTAATAGCGTAAGAAGAGTCATCATGATAAGACCTATAGAACGTGTGTTTAAAATCCATGTTTTTACGAATGGATGAATAGTAGTCATAGTTTCTACCCATTCGATTAACGGAACTAAAGATTCAACAAAAGCAATAACATAAAATGCAACGCTAATAGCTTGGGAAAGGAAAAGTGTAATGCCAATTGTTGCTCCAATATTTAGTCCAAATGATCTGGATATCATGTAGTAAGCTCCTCCACCTTCAACCTTTTGATTGGTTGCGATTTCCGCCACTGCTAAAGCTGTTGGGATGGTAACTAAGTGACCAATTGCGATAATTCCAAGAGCGCCAATTAAGCCAACATGGCCTACTGCGTAACCAAACCTTAAAAACAATATTGCTCCTAAAATAGTTGATACAGCTGTCATAAAAACAGGCAGGGTGCCCATTGTCCTTGCAGATGGAATATTATTACTCATTTCAACAAAAGTAATAAATTGCTTTGCAAGTATGACACCAATCAGTTCTTAATGAATTAATTTATCTAATTTTGTGTAAAATTAAAGTATGGCAAAGCTTAAAAATCAGGTTCATAAAGAGAAATTGGAAGAGGTAACTTTATTAAAAAAGCTTGCGACTTCTCATTTCAACTATTACTTTGGTTATGTTTCTAATATTTCTATTGTAATTTGGTTGTGCACAAACACTTTTGAGGGTGGAAAATCCTTATTAGTATGGTATGAATGGCTTTATATTTCGGCTATTGGTTTATTTCTATGGACTTTGATTGAGTACTTAATGCATAAATTCCCTTATCACGTTTGGAAATCTGCTTTTGAAGAGGGTCATAGCATGCATCATGAAAGGCCATATGATTTGATGGGAGTGCCTTGGTACGTGACTCTTGTTATAGTTGTGGGGATATACTTTGGACTGTCTCAGCTTTTAAGTCCAGCACATTTATCTTTATATATGGCTTCAATTTGGTTAGGATATATTGGTTATTGCTTAACACATCATGCTATCCATCATTGGAAATTTGAAAATAAATTATTTAAAAAATTAAAAAAACATCATTACATTCATCATGCTAGACATGACAAAAACATTGGGATGGTGACGACTTTTTGGGATATTATTTTTGGGTCTTTAGAAAAAAAATAATATTTTTTCAAGAATTGTTTCCTAATGTAAAAACAATAACTATATTTGCAGCCGCTTAAAACGGTACATTCTCGGGGTGTAGCGTAGCCCGGTTATCGCGCCTCGTTTGGGACGAGGAGGTCGCAGGTTCGAATCCTGCCACCCCGACAAAAAAACATCAAACTTTTAGTTTGATGTTTTTTTAAGAAAAGGATTAACTTTCCTTATAAGAGTTTAGTGAGGGCTCGTAGCTCAGTTGGATAGAGCACCTCCCTTCTAAGGAGGCGGTCAAAGGTTCGAATCCTTTCGGGCTCACTAGAAAAGAAAAAGCTTGCACACGTTGTGTGTAAGCTTTTTTTCTTTTTAAATAACATACAGAGAAGTGGCCGAGTGGTTTAAGGCGCACGCCTGGAAAGCGTGTATACAGCAATGTATCGGGGGTTCGAATCCCTTCTTCTCTGC
>CAJWVX010000186.1 GCA_913048175.1 uncultured Flavobacteriales bacterium
CCAGAGTTAAAAGAAAGAGCTAATTCTTTGTTGGAGCATTTAACTAAGGAGTTACAATTATTAGAGTTAAAGAATGATATTCAATCGAAAGTTAGAACGGATTTAGATCAGCAGCAGAGAGATTATTTCTTAAACCAACAGATTAAACAAATCCAAGAAGAACTTGGTGGGGATCCACAAGAACAAGAAATTGAGGATTTTAAGGAACAAGCAAAAAAGAAAAAGTGGAATAAGTCAGTGGCAGAAAGGTTTGATAAAGAACTTCAAAAATTTCAACGTTTAAATCCACAATCTGCTGAGTATTCTGTTCAGTTAAACTATTTAGAAACTTTAATTGAGTTGCCTTGGGATGATTATACAAAGGACAATTTTGATTTAAAAAGAGCTCAAAAAATATTAGATAAAGATCACTTTGGATTAGAAAAAGTTAAAGAAAGAATTATTGAATATTTGGCGGTATTAAAACTAAAAGGAGATATGAAATCTCCGATTTTATGTTTGTACGGACCTCCAGGTGTTGGTAAAACTTCTTTAGGAAGATCTATTGCAAAGGCTCTGGATAGGAAGTATGTAAGAATGTCGTTGGGTGGAGTAAGAGATGAAGCTGAAATTAGAGGGCATAGAAAAACTTATATTGGTGCAATGCCAGGTAGGGTTATCCAAAACATTAAAAAGGTAGAATCTTCTAATCCTGTTTATGTCTTGGATGAGATTGATAAAATTGCAACAAGTCATCAGGGAGATCCTTCTTCAGCTTTATTAGAAGTTTTAGACCCTGAACAAAATGACAAGTTTTATGATAATTTCTTAGAGTTGGATTATGATTTATCTAAAGTGTTATTTGTTGCAACAGCAAATGAATTATCTACCATTCAGCCTGCGCTGAGAGATAGAATGGAAATCATTGAGATAACGGGTTATACTGTAGAAGAAAAGATTGAAATTGCAAACAAACATTTAATTCCGAAGTTGTTGAAAAACCATGGAATTAAGAAAAAGGATTTAAATCTTTCTAAAGTTAATTTAGAAAAGATAATTACTGATTATACGAGAGAATCTGGAGTAAGAGGGCTAGAGAAAAAAATTGCAAAGGTTATTCGTAATAGAGCAAAGTTAATTGCCTTAGAAGAAGAGTTTGATGCTAAAATATCTAGTGAAGAAATGTTGAAAATATTAGGGCCTGGTCATTCTAAAGATAAGTATCAAGGAAATGAAGTGGCTGGAGTTGTAACTGGTTTGGCATGGACTTCAGTTGGGGGAGATATTTTATTTATTGAGTCAATTTTAAGTAAAGGTAAGGGTAAGCTAACATTAACTGGTAACTTAGGTGATGTAATGAAAGAATCTGCCGTGATTGCGTTAGCTTATTTAAAAGCTCATGCTGAGTCGATAGGTTTGCAGCCTGAAGTTTTTGAAAAATGGGATATCCATATTCACGTACCTGAGGGAGCTACACCAAAAGATGGACCTTCTGCCGGAATTACTATGTTAACAGCTTTAGCTTCTGCGTTTACTCAGAAAAAAGTAAAAAGTAATTTAGCAATGACTGGTGAGATTACTTTGCGTGGAAGGGTACTGCCAGTTGGAGGAATTAAGGAGAAAATATTAGCTGCAAAAAGAGCAGAGATTAAAGTGATTATTTTATCTGAGGATAACAAAAAGGATATTGAAGAGATTAATGAAAAATATCTTAAAGGCTTAACTTTTCATTATGTTAAAACAATGATGGAAGTTGTTGATTTGGCTTTAACAAATCAGAAAGTAAAACAAGCGTTGAAAATAGCTTAAGAAAACTTTGAATAAATATTTGAGTGTAGAAAAATAATTTTTCTACACTCTTTTTTATGTCTAAAGATTCTATCAACAACTGTTAATAATTTTTAAAAAAAATAACCACTTTTCATTGCTTAAAAAATTACATTTGTTAGACTCACTAAAGAGAGAATTAATAAAGGAAAAGAATGAAATTTATAGTATCAAGCGAAATCTTATTAAAGAAATTACAATTAATTGGAGGAGTATTAAATTCAAGTAATACATTACCAATTTTAGATGACTTTTTATTTGTAATAAAAAAAGGAGAATTAAGTATTACAGCTTCTGATTTAGAAACTACAATGGTTACTAAAATTTCTATTGAAGCAAAAGAAGATGGTGTAATAGCTATTCCAGCTAAATTGCTTTTAGATACACTAAAAACGTTTCCAGATCAACCATTAACATTTACAATTGACCCAACTACTTTCGGAATTGAAATTTCTTCTGATTATGGTAAGTATAAATTGAATGGACATGATGGAACAGAGTTTCCTAAAACTCCAAAATTAGAAAAACCTTCACAAATTGATGCAGATGCATCAGTTTTGTCGAATGCAATTAATAAAACATTATTTGCAACTGGTAATGATGAATTAAGACCAGTAATGTCAGGTGTTTTTTTTGAAATTAACAATGATGACATCACTTTTGTAGCAACAGATGCTCACAAACTTGTTAAATATAAAAGAACAGATTTAAAAGGAGACAAAGGAGCTTCTTTTATCTTACCTAAAAAACCTTTAACATTATTGAAGGGAATATTAGGAAGTGTTGGAGAATCTGTAGCTATTGAATACAATGAAACAAATGCAATGTTTGTTTTTGGATCAACAAAAATGCAATGTAGATTAATTGATGGGAAATATCCAAACTACAATGCGGTTATTCCAACAGAAAATCCAAACAGTTTAACAGTTGGAAGAAATGGGTTGTTAAACTCTATTAAAAGAGTTTCTATCTTCTCTAATAAAACAACACACCAAGTTCGTTTAAAGATGACGGGTAGTGAGTTGCATATTTCTGCTGAAGATTTAGATTTTGCTAACGAAGCAAATGAAAGATTAACTTGTCAGTATGAAGGAGAAGATATGGAAATTGGTTTTAACTCTAGATTCTTAATCGAGATGTTATCTAATTTAGAATCGGATGATGTAAATATTGCAATGTCTGCATCTAATAGAGCCGGGATATTAACTCCTTGTGACAAGAATGACGAGGCAGAAGAGGTGTTGATGTTAGTAATGCCAGTAATGTTAAATAACTAATTTTTCGTATTTAAAAACGAAGAAAAAATCTAAAAAAAATTAAACTGTCATTCATTGAATGACAGTTTTTATTTTAATCAAATACTATGAAACTATTAAAACAACTTTGTGAAATTCATGCTCCTGCAGGGAGTGAATTTAAAATGACTGAATTTTTATTGGATTATATCGATAAGAATAAAGTCAGTTGGAAAGTTCAACCAGAAATAATTTCGGGAGATGGTTTTCAAGACTGTATACTATTAGTTTTTGGAAAACCAACAACGGCAATTTTTGCTCATATGGATTCTATAGGTTACACTATAGGTTATAATAATAACTTGATTAAAATTGGTGGTCCTGGAGCTAAAAAAGGAGCAAAATTAGTTGGTTCTGATAGTCAAGGGGAAATTGAATGCACGCTAAATACTACTGAAGATGAACATCAGTTTTTAACGTATTCTGCAGATTTTGATAGAGAAATTGAAAGAGGAACAACGCTTACTTATAAGGTAGATTTTAGAGAAGATGATGAGTTTATTCAGTCTTGCTATATGGATGACAGATTAGGGATGTGGAATGCAATACAAGTTGCTGAAACATTAGAAAATGGAGTTATTGCATTTTCTGCTTGGGAAGAGCATGGTGGTGGAAGTGTTGGCTATTTAGCAAGATATTTATATGAGCAATTAAATGTTAAACAAGCATTAATATCTGATATTACATGGGTTACCGAAGGTGTTGGGCATAACAAAGGAGTAGCAATTTCTATGAGAGATTCTGGAATACCAAGAAGAACTTATTTAAATAGAATTATTGACTTAGCAAAAGAAAGTAAAATCCCATTTCAATTAGAAGTAGAAAGTGCTGGAGGTAGTGATGGTAATTCTTTACAACATTCGCCATATCCATTTGATTGGTGTTTTATTGGTGCGCCTGAAGATTATGTTCATACTCCAGATGAAAAGGTGCATAAAAATGATATTAATGCAATGGTTGAGTTGTATAAGTATCTTATGAAACATTTATAGTAATCGTTAAAAGTAAAAAACCTACCATTAAATAAAAAAAACATTAATTTTCATAGTTTTAGTTTAATAATAATTAAACTTGAGCTAACATAATTATGTATTAATGAAGCTCAATATCTTCTTATTAATTGTATCATTTTTTCTTACTATTGAAGTAGGTTATGCTCAGTGTAATCAGGGTGATGTGGTTACTTTTCAAAAAACTTTTGGAGGAACCACTAATGAACGAGCACATTCAATACAGTCAACTTTAGATGGTGGTTACATAGTAGTAGGGGAAACTACTAGCTTTGGCGCTGGAGGTAAAGATTGGTTTGTCATGAAGCTTGATGCTAATGGGAATCAACAATGGACTAAAACTATTGGTGGTTCAGGTGATGATGATGGTTTTAGTATTACAATTAAACAAACTTCTGATTTAGGTTATATCATTAGTGGCTCTACAAATAGTTTTGGGGCTGGAAGCTTTGATGATTCATATCTAATTAAATTGTCAAGTATTGGCAATATAGTCTGGGAAAAGAGGATAACTGGGGGGTCATGGGATAGACTTCGAGATGTCGTAGAGTTGGTAAATGGAGATTTCTTATTTACGGGTTCTGCTGGATCTTTTTCTAATGGAAATATGGATGTACATCTTGTTAAAATTTCGCCTACCGGTAATTTAATTTGGATAAATAATCTAGGGACATCAGTTCGTGAACATTCTCAATCATTATTGGAACTTCCTGGAGGCAACTATATAACCTCTGGGAATACTAATGTTACGGATACTAGAAATGCATTTTTAATTAAAACCGATAATAATGGGCAACCTATTTGGAGTAAGGAATATGGTGTTAATTCTAAACAAGATGATTTTAACGAAACTATTTTATTGAATGATGGCAATTTATTAAATGTAGGTTGGACAAAACCTAATGATTATAATATTTGGTTAATGAAGTCTGATACTAATGGAAATGTTATTTGGAATAGAACTTATGGTGGATCTGGAGATGATATCGGTGTAAATGTTAGGGAGAAAAGTAATGGTGAGCTAGTTATTTCTTCTTTTACAGATAGTTATGGAAATGGGAAAGAAATGTTGTTAATAAATACTGATAATTTAGGGGGGGTAATTTGGAGTAAGACCTATGGTGGAATTGGTAATGATGAAATGGAATCGTGGGGAAAACCTATGGCTTTGAGTGGTGTGGATGAAATTATAATAGCAGGAGGGACTTATAGCTATGGAGTAGGAGGTGAGGATATTTATATTGTAAAGACAAATGAGTGTGGAGAAAGTTATTGTAATGAGCAAGATGTAGTCTTGACTTTAACATCTCCTAATATCAATGGTGTTGATTTTTCTATTTCATCGGTTACAGGTGGAACTTTAGTTGCGACTAATTCAACAGTAAATTCTATAAATTTCACAGAAGTTTTCTTGTGTATTGATTCTAATACGATTTCTGTAGCTTGTGATTTAACAGCAAATTTTTTCAATACCTCTTTTTGTTTTGGAGATTCCACATACTTTAATGACCTGTCA
>CAJWVX010000187.1 GCA_913048175.1 uncultured Flavobacteriales bacterium
ACCAACATTAGCTTCTGAAATGGGAGCAATGCAAGAAAGAATTACATCAACTAAGAATGGTTCTATTACATCTGTTCAAGCGGTATATGTACCTGCAGATGATTTAACAGATCCTGCACCAGCAACAACGTTTGCTCACTTAGATGCTACAACGGTACTTTCTCGTAAGATTGCTGAGTTAGGAATTTATCCTGCGGTAGATCCTTTGGATTCTACTTCTAGAATTTTAACTGCAGAAATTGTTGGAAACGAACATTATGATACTGCACAAAAAGTAAAAGAAACTTTACAACGCTATAAAGAATTGCAAGATATTATTGCAATTTTAGGAATGGATGAATTATCTGAAGAAGATAAGGAAACTGTTCACAGAGCAAGAAGAGTTCAACGTTTCTTATCTCAACCTTTCCATGTTGCTGAGCAATTTACTGGTTTAAAAGGTTGTTTAGTATCTATTGAAGATACCATTAAGGGATTCAATATGATTATGGATGGTGATGTTGATCAATACCCAGAAGCAGCTTTCAACTTAGTTGGAAATATTGAAGAAGCGATAGAAAAAGGTAAGAAAATGTTAGCTGAAGTTGCTTAATAGGAACTTTAAACTTTAAAAATTATGCAATTAGAAATAATTACACCAGAAGAAAACATTTATCAAGGAGAAGTTGAGATGATCAATTTACCTGGATCTGATGGTTTCTTTGGTCTGTTAGACGGTCACGCTCCATTAGTATCTACGCTTAAAGCTGGAGATATAAAAATTACTGAAAATGGTTCTGAAAAGACCTTTACAGTTAAAGGCGGTGTAGTGGAAGTAAACAATAATAAAGTTATTGTTTTAGCAGAATAACATTACCAATTTATAGAATTGAAAAAGGCTACACAATGTGTAGCCTTTTTTTGTTTGGAATAGTTTGTAAAAATTGTTTTGTTATTTAAAATTGAAAATTTTGTTTAATATCTAATCTGTATATATTTCATTACCAAATAACCTTTAAAAGTGACCGTTAAAAATAAAAATGGATATTTGAGATTCAAAATTGATAGAATTGTTAAATTCGTTGGGACTAAATTCTATGATATGAAAAAATATTTATTATTGTTCTCCCTTCTGTTGGGAATACTACTTTTAAAAGCTCAATTTTCTCTTCCACAAGATGTATCCCAAAGTCTTAGACCTTATTTAATAAGTGTAGCGGATTTAAATAATGATTTGCAAAAAGATATTATTGTTGCTCAAGAAGGGAATTTGATTTGGATGGAGAATCAGGGGGGGACCTATGTTAATCACGTTATTGTTCCTGACTCTTTTAGATTAACAAGTAGGTCAATAGCTGTTATTGAAACTGGTGATTTTGATAATAATGGATTTATAGATATTGTATATTCTGATGATAATGCATCATCTCCATATACCGCGTATTTTACGATATTGTATAACCAAAATGGTAGTTCATTTACACCAGTAGTGATTGATAATATGGATCATGAATATATTTCTGTTGGAGATTTAGATGGGGATGGAGATTTAGACATTACAGCTAGTGATTTCAATGAAAATTATATTTATATTAATAATGGTGTTGGAAATTTTACAGTAACTAGTTTCGAGTTTGGCTCGCAATACAGAACGGGTATTCAGGAAATTGTTGATTTGGATGGGGATCAATTTTTAGACTTAGTAGTTTATGAGCGATATCCATATACTAATGGTTATGAAGGTGCAATTGTATATTTGGATGTAGCAATAAATCAATCTGGGTATCAAATTGGAGATATTGGTAATTTTAATAATATGGTGGTTACTGATATAAATAATGATACTAAAGATGATATTGTTATAACTATGGGAAATAGTGTGCTATCTTATATTAATATTGATTCATTAACTTGGGAACCAGTTGATACCTTGCATACAGTAACTAATGGAAGTATTGAGAATGTTGGAATTGGAGTGGAAGATTTTCGAAACGACTTGATTAAGGAAATAGTTTATCTCAATAATCGTAAACTTCATAAATTAGTTTTTAATGGTAGTGATTACGATGATGATGTTATTGATACAGTATTAAATTATTCGGACCTATCATTGAATTTTTTTGATATGAATTCTGATGGTTTTGTTGATATTATAGGAGCAGGAGGTTCTGTAATTAATTCGGATAATAAAAACCATATTTCCATTTTAGAAAGTATGCCAAATCATGAGTTTAATAGAAATATTATTTATGATGCTGACGCGGATGCACCAAAGTACGTATACAGTGTTGATATGGATGCTGATGGAGATAAGGATCTCGTAGTTACTTTAGTAGATAAACAGATATATTACGAGAATTTAGGAAATAATAATTTTAGCAATACTCAAAATCTACTTTTTAAAGGGAATTACAACTCTGTATATACAGAGGATTTTAATAATGATAATCTACCAGATTTTTTGGTTTGTCATGCTTATTATGATTCTGCGGGAGTGTTTTTGTATGAAAATATCGGGAATAACACTTTTATGAAAACCAATATCGCTGTTCCAGATTCTGGTGTTGGGTATTCTACCTATATTGTTGATTATGATATGGATGGAGATAATGATATTTGTTTGCTTTCAGGTTATAATTTTTATATGATACCCAATATTGGTGGTGGAAATTTTGGTAATAAAGTTTTAATTTTCAATAAAACAGCAAGTTATAGAGATGTAAAATTTGCTGATTTTAATGGAAACGGATTTCCCGATTTGATAATTGGATATTTTTATTCTTTTTATAGAGATTTCTCCTATGTTCCTAATGTCGGAGGAGTATTTGGAAGTGATATTTTAATTACAGATTCTTTGTATAGTAATTCAGGTGAATTTAAAATTAATGCCATTGAAGATTATGATTTTGACGGGGATTTGGATTTGTTTGCAAGTGATGCGGCAAGGGTTGTTTGGATTAAAAATGAACCTGGATATCCTTTAGATGTAGTTAAAACCTTGACAAATATTAAAGTTAAAAGCGCTTTAGATATAGATGTAGATGGAGATTTGGATTATATTTATAAATCTCCGGCCCTTAATAATTATACATTGGCATATAATGAAGATGGAGTATATTCAGATATACAATTGTTTGAAAATGAGATTTCTTTGAATGCTGTTCATTCAAATGGATCCGTTTACTTTGGAGATTTTGGAAATAACTTAAAGGATATGGTTTTTTATGGAGCAAGTTATGGGTCTTCAGGTTCATATGATGAGGTTATTTTCTTTAAGAATAAATCAGATCAAATAAAAAAGGCGAGTGGGTATATGTTTTATGACCAAAATCAAAATAAGATATTTGATTCGAATGAATTGGCTATGCTAATGTTTAATACAATAATTGCGCCCCAGAATGCATATTCTTTTTCTAATAATAACGGATATTATTCTTATTTGTTAGATTCTGGTCAATATCAATTGAGTTTAATAAATGATCCGTTATGGAATTTAACTAGTGATTCTTCTAGTTTTAATTTAGATTTTGAGACAAACCTATTTTATGATAATTTAAATTTTGGCTTATACCCATCATCAATAATTACAGACATTAATCCAACTTTAACAGGTGGTTTTCCAAGGTGCGATCAAGTTATTAATTATTGGGTGAATGTTCGTAATGAAGGGACTACTTTGCCAAGTGGTGTTATTCATTTGCAATTAGATGATTCAGTTGTTTATGTCGCATCAGATTTAGTCCCGGACTCTATTATTGGTCAAAATTTGTACTGGTCTTATGATAGTTTATTTTTCCATTCGGAAGAATTAATTAATCTACAGGTATTAATGCCTCCATTTACGAGTATGGGAGATACTTTGGAATCAATTTTAACTGTAACAGATTTAGATAGCCAAGGGTTAGTTCTATATGAAAATTCTGATACTTTAAGTCAGATGTCTGTATGTGCATATGATCCTAATGATAAAATAGTGTTTCCAAAGGGTGCTGGATCTGAAGGGTATATAAAAGCAAATCAAGAATTAGAATACTTAATTCGTTTTCAAAATACCGGAAATGACACAGCAATTACAGTTGTTGTTATTGATAGTTTGGATACCAATCTCGATTGGGAGACATTAGTTCCGCTTGCAAGTAGTCATTCGATGGAAGTATCTATTAATCAAAATGGGGAAGCTGTTTTTGAATTCGAAAATATTATGTTACCAGATAGTAATGTGAACGAAGTTGCGAGCCATGGATTTTTAAAGTTTAGAATTAATCAAAAAATGGATTTACAACCGAATACAAAAATGTTTAATACAGGGTACATTTATTTTGATAGTAATCCAGCAGTAATTACTAATTCGGTATTAAATACTGTTGATAGTCTAAGTGTAATTACTGCTGTAGGTGAAAATATTATAGAATCTAATGAATTAACAATTATACCAAATCCTTTTAGTGGTAGTACTACTTTTGATTATAAAAACATAATTAATGAAGAGTACAGTATTGTTATTTATGATATTAATGGTAGAGAAGTAATTGTAAGTAATGATTTAATATTGAATAGAACAACTTTGGATCTTAGTGAACTTACTGAAGGAGTGTATATAGCAATTGGTGTTACAAAATCAGGGAAAAGAATGTTTACTGAACGGATAGTTGCTCAGTAATTATTTTTTTAATTGTTGAGCTAACAAATCTCCTAGGCTCAACTTTGTAGCTCTTTCTAGAGAAAAAACCAAATACTTTTACTATCCTAGGATAGTAAAAAAACTCTACTACTATTACCAAAAGTAAGCAGCACAAAATCCAAATAGAAATGTTAAATTTGTGTTCAATAAAATTGAGAAAAGAGAATGTTTGATAGTTTATCCGATAAGTTAGATAGAGCCTTTAAAGTCTTAAAAGGGCAAGGACAGGTTACTGAAATTAATGTAGCTGAAACCGTTAAAGAAATCCGTAGAGCATTATTAGATGCTGATGTTAGTTACAAAGTTGCCAAGCAATTTACTGATACTGTTAAGGAAAAAGCTTTAGGAGAAAATGTAATTAATTCAGTTTCGCCCAACCAGTTAATGGTTAAGATTACTCATGATGAGTTAGCTAAATTAATGGGTGGTGGAGCTTCAGAAATTAATATCACTGGAAATCCAGCAGTTATTTTAATAGCAGGTTTACAGGGTTCTGGTAAAACTACTTTTTCAGGAAAATTAGCATTACACTTAAAAAATAAGAAAGGAAAAAATCCTTTATTGGTTGCTGGGGATGTTTATAGACCTGCAGCAATTGATCAATTACATGTTTTAGGAGGCCAGGTTGGCGTTGAAGTTTGGAGTGATAAAGAAAATAAGAGTCCTGTAGATATTGCTAAAAAAGCTGTTGCTCATGCAAAAGCTAATGGACATAATGTTGTTATTATTGATACTGCTGGTCGTTTAGCTGTTGATGAGAAAATGATGACAGAGATTACTGAGGTTAAAAAAGCGGTTTCTCCTCAAGAAATTTTGTTTGTTGTAGATTCTATGACAGGACAAGATGCCGTTAATACTGCAAAATCATTTAATGATAAATTAGATTTTGATGGTGTTGTATTAACAAAATTAGATGGGGATACAAGAG
>CAJWVX010000188.1 GCA_913048175.1 uncultured Flavobacteriales bacterium
TCTGAAGGAACTAGTGGAAACACTATGTACGTAAAGGATTTAACGAAGAACAATAGCGAATTTGTTACTCTGGTTAACGATTTTGATAACGACAGTTATGTCATTGATAACTTAGGAGACACACTTTTAATTTACACAAACTACAATGCTCCAAACAAAAGAGTGGCATACACTCTATTAGATTCACCAACTAAAGAGAACTGGAAAGACTTTATTACAGAAAAACAATACGTATTAGAATCGGTTAACATTGCTGGAGATAAGGTTTTTGCCAATTACTTAAAGGATGTTCAAAGTAAAATTGAAGTGTATAATATGAATGGTAAATTCATTCAAGATTTAGAATTACCTGGCATTGGAATTTGCTCTGGAATTGGTGGAGATAAAGAAAATACAACAGCCTACTTCTCATACACATCCTTTACTACACCTAAATGTAATTACAAAATAAACACTAATGAATTAAAGAGTGAGCTTGATTTTAAACCCGCTACTGATTTCATTTCTGAGGATTACATAACGACTCAGGTATTTTACCCAAGTAAAGACGGAACTGAAATACCAATGTTTATTACCCACAAAAAAGGAATTAAAATGGATGGTTCAAACCCTTGCCTGCTTTATGGTTATGGTGGTTTTGACATTAGCTACAAACCTAATTTTGATGTTGCTAAAACCGTTTTCATTCAAAATGGTGGAATTTACGCTGTTGCTAATCTTCGTGGAGGAAGCGAATATGGTGAAAAATGGCATAAAGCAGGTATGTTAAACAACAAACAAAATGTATTTGATGACTTTATTGCTGCTGCTAAATACTTAAAAGCATCAAACTATACCTCTACAGAGAAACTAGCCATACATGGTCGTTCTAATGGAGGTTTATTAGTTGGCGCTGTAATTACGCAACAACCAAATATTGCTAAAGTAGCGCTACCTATGGTGGGTGTTTTAGACATGTTACGTTACCACAAGTTTACAATTGGTTGGGCTTGGGCGGTAGAATATGGTTCTAGCGACAATAAAAAAGACTTTGAAAACTTGATTAAATACTCTCCTTTACACAATGTAAAACCAGCTGAATATCCAGCAACACTAATACTTACAGCTGATCATGATGATAGAGTTGTGCCAGCTCACTCATTTAAGTTTGCTGCAGAAATACAGAAACAGAATATAGGAAACAACCCTACCCTTATCCGCATAGACTCCAAGAGTGGTCATGGATCAGGCAAACCAAAAGATAAGTTGATTGAAGAATGGGCAGACATTTGGTCATTTTGTTTTTACAATTTCGGAATAGATATTAAATGATAGATTTACCAAAAATAGAGACGAATAAGATTGCCTTTAAGCTAACTCAAAAAGCTGAGGTGCTAGTAAAAAAAGGTCACCCTTGGGTTTTTGATCAAAGTATAACCAAACAAAGTGTTGATGGTAAATCAGGTGATTTGGCTATACTATTTGACAATAGAAAGAATAAGTTTATGGCTTGTGGTTTTTATGACCCATCCTCTCCTATTCGAATTAAGATATTACAAGCCAATAAGCCTGCAAATATTAATGCAGATTGGTTTAAAAACAAGATAAAAGAAGCTTACGAAATTAGGCTTCCACTACTTAAAACCGCCACCAATAGCTATCGTTTAGTTTATGGAGAAAATGACAACCTACCATCCTTAATTGCAGATGTTTACAACAATGTATTGGTAGTAAAACTTTACGCTACTTTTTGGCTGCCTTACCTCAACGATATCTTACCCGAATTATTAGCAATAAGTAATACTGAAACACTTGTTTTGCGACTAAGTAGAAATGTTCAGAAAGAAGGGAATGAATTCGGTTTAGCAGATGGCCAAGTAATACACGGAACGTTAGAAAATGAGGTAATCGTTTTTGAAGAACATGGAGTAGCTTTTTCTGCAAACGTGATACACGGACACAAAACAGGTTATTTCCTAGATCACAGAGCCAACAGAAAAAAGGTTGGCCAAATGGCTAATAACAAAACAGTATTAGACGTATTCTCTTATGCAGGAGGCTTTTCAGTACACGCTTTAGCTGGAGGAGCATCAGAAGTAACAAGTCTTGATATTAGTGGCCCAGCTTTAGAAATTGCCAAAGCAAATGCGAAGCTGAATAACTTTAAAGGAATACACAGTGTTATTGTTGGAGATGCTTTTGATGAAATGGAAACTCTTGCACAAAACCGTTCTAAATTTAATATTGTAGTTATTGATCCACCATCATTTGCTAAAAGCGCCATAGAGGTCGATAGAGCAATACATAGCTACAAAAGACTGGCAAACCTTGGATTACAATTAGTAAGCAAAGGAGGCGTGCTCGTTTTAGCTTCTTGCAGCTCTAGAGTTACAGCAGATGTATTCTTTGACTTAATGGAAGAAGTAATGCAAACTGCCAAAGTGAGCTACACCGTTCTTGAAACTACTAATCACGATACGGATCACCCTATCGGATTTAAAGAAGGTGCTTACCTTAAAACAATATACATTAGGATAAATTAAGGCTTCTTTATTTTATGAGGCACTCAACTCTAATATTTTCGCTAAGTTTGACCATAACTCTTTGTTTAAACACTATTTCATGATAGACCTTGATAAAAACCACATCTTATTAATTGATGATAGCGAAATAGACAGAGCTAGAATGTCTTTTTTACTAAAATCTGAAAACAACATTATTTATCCATCCGAAACGGTTAACAAGGCAATCTCTTTACTTGATAAACATGAATTCTCTCTAGCCATTTGCGATATTCAAATGCCAGATAAAGATGGCTTTGAGTTTGCTAGAATAATGAAGCAAAACGATAAAACCAAAGACATCCCAATTCTATTTGTTTCTTCCTCTAAACAGAGTGAAGAATTATTGTTAAAAGTATATGATCTCGGAGGTGTTGAACTATTGGATAAATTTGAAAACATAGACCTAATCAAAAAAAAAGTTGATGTTTTTTTGGCTATAGCAAATTATAGAAAAAAACTACATCGTTTAAACAGTGAGCTAGAAACACAAAAAGAGATGAGCGATGTGTTACTTGAAAACATCCTTCCAGAAAGTACAATCCAACAACTTAAAGAATCTGGTAAAGTTAAACCAAAAAAATACAACTTAGCAACTGTTCTATTTACTGATTTTGTAGGTTTTACTGAAATAGCTCATGAAGTGTCACCTGAAGAATTGATAACCAAACTAGAATTCTATTTTTCTAAATTTGATGAGATTTTAGAACATTTTAACGTAGAGAAAATTAAAACAATAGGTGATGCCTACATGTGCGTTGGTGGTATCCCAATTAAAAACAAAAGCAACCCAATAGATGCTGTTCTTGCAGCATTAAGTATAAAGGAATTTGTTCACTCTCAGAAAGAAAAAGATATTAAAAACGGCATAAAACCATGGAGAATAAGGATTGGTATACATACCGGAGAACTGATTGCAGGAATTATTGGAACTAAAAAATATGCTTATGATGTTTGGGGAGGTTCAGTAAATACTGCTAGCCGAATTGAATCTGCCGCTGAACCAAATAGCATTGTCATCTCAGGATCCACTAAAAAATATATTAAAAAATATATAGAAACTGAATTAATAGGAGACACAGAATTGAAAGGCCTTGGTATTATTGAATTATACAAAGTTCTCAGAATTTCCAAAAAGTATTCAAAAGACAAACAAGGCATTCTACCCAACAAGCAACTCAAAATAGATTTTTTTGAAGATAAATTTAGTTTAATTCAAGTTTAGCTTGATTCATCCAACTAAAAGTAACCTCCAAAAAAAACACTAAACTATACTCAAACAATCACGGTACTGATCTCTCTGTCAGATTTAAAGAGGTACTTATTTAAAAAATGAGAAAGGAGTTGATAGATAATCTAAAAATGATTGCTAAACTGAATGAAGAAGAACGAAATAAATAAAAGTTTAGCGTTCTTTGCGAAAACATTGGACCCCTTGCGATTAATAGTAAATTAGAATAAAAAAAATAAAGAATTGAATACTAGAAGCCAAACATACAAAACACTTCAAGAGAAACACGAACAAGAAGTAAAACAAATAAAAAGCACATCGCTTAAAGTAAGTATTCTTAGAATGGTTGCTGTAACAGGCTTTGGACTTAGTCTTTACTACTATTCTAAAACAGACGAAAGCTTTCTTTTAATTATTACTGCAATAAGTACAATTGGATTTTTTGCACTAATAAAGATTCATGGAAGACTATCATTTAAACGTAAAATAAAGGACGCTTTAGTTGAAATAAACAAAGATGAAATTGATTACATTCAAAATAAGAACCTCAAATACGATAATGGTTTAGAGTATGTTGATGTGACTCACTCCTACTCTTATGATTTAGATATTTTTGGTGATAAGTCTTTATTTCAAACACTAAATAGAACAGCCACTTATATTGGAAAAACCAAATTAGCAAACAGTTTATTAGGTATTATTCCAAATACGGAGATAAAGCTTAACCAAGATGCAATTAGCGAACTTGCAGACGATGTTGAATGGCGACAAGGTATTTTAGCATACTCCAAAAAAACGGAAGACAGCAAAGAAATTTACACCAAGCTAATTCAATGGTCTAAAGCCGAAGAACAGAAAACACCACTCATTTTAACCATCGTTTCTTTTCTTTTTCCAGTAATTTACTTTGTAGCCTTGGGTGGAATGATCTTTACTGACAATGGTTTCTATAACGACATCGCACTTTATACCTTCCTAATCAATTTAGGGGTTTTAAGCTCTCAACTAAAAAAGATAAAAGCTGAGTTAATTGATTCCTCTAAGATAAATGACATCTTAAAAAATTACAGCCTAATAATTAAACAACTTGAAACGAAAAATTTTAAGTCTGAAAAGTTGAACCAACTTAAAAGTAGCTTAAGTGATGATGAGGGATTAGCAAGCGAGCAAATCAAAAAACTTTCTTCTCTTTTTTCTCAACTAGAAAACATTGTAAACCCAGTTGGTGCAGGACTTTTTAACGGAGTCATACTTTATCACCTTCACACCTTAAGAAGCTTATACAAATGGAAAGCTGAACACAGAACTAAAATTACAGATTGGCTAAATGTTATTGGAACAATTGAACAATTGAACAGTTATGCAAACTTTGCCTACAACAATACCGATTTCACCTACCCTAGCCTAAACAGTGAATCTAAAATTGAATTCAATGATTTAGGTCACCCTTTGCTAGATAGCCAAACTAGAATTAATAATACAGTAGATTTCAATAACCAAAACTTTATTATCCTTACGGGAAGTAACATGTCTGGAAAAAGTACTTTTTTAAGAAGCTTAGGAATCAATATGGTTCTTGCCGGAACCGGAAGCCCTATTTGTGCATCTAAAGCAAACGTACATCCATTAAACGTTTTAGTTTCTATGCGTTTAGCAGATTCGTTAAGCGATAATGAATCTTACTTTTTTGCTGA
>CAJWVX010000189.1 GCA_913048175.1 uncultured Flavobacteriales bacterium
AAAGCGGAAGTTTTATCTTTTGTATTATTGAAAATCCAAGATAAATTTTGACAGAACTGGTATGCTTTTGCAATATCAGGGTATAGTTTAAATAGTATTTGATCCTTTTTTGTTTTTGCTTGTGTTCTCGTCTATTTATTGCTGTTAGAATAAAGCAAATACCCCAAATAAATCCAGCACAATTGATAGTTGTTTTGCAGATTTAAAGAATAAACTTAGGAATCATAATGGCCTATCTATGGAAATAAAAATAAAGTTTATTGATGCTTTCCTCAAGATTTAATTGTATAAAATCAGCAGCCTCTTTTATGTTTAGACCTACTATTGGGTAGTAATGAAAATTAAACAATAGAAAAAAATAGTTGAAAATAGGGACTTTTTTAAAGAATATAACTCTGTAATTGATAATGAAATATTGTTTCTTAATATGGATTTTTCTTTTGCATTTACTAGTTAATGAAAAGTATGTTTCTCATTCTATCAAATCATGTTCTGGAATATTTCTATCAATCTTTAAAGAATCTAGCATGTAAAAATTTTATAGTCGGATCCTTATCATAAAAAACTAACCATATAGGTTATTTCGATTCAAAGCGGATTTCGATCAAAATAAATATTTAACGTAGCATTGAAAATTTTTGAAGGAGAAACACCTATTCAATATGTTTACGATTTGATAATTAGAATTTAATCTAGATTTTTGCTACAGGCTAAAGTTCTTTAATTTCTGAAAATCGATATTACGGTTACTAAATTAGTCATAGTATAAAAAGGTATAGTAGCGAAAATAATATGTTTAAATATTGAAGTGATAAATAAGGGCGTTGTATTTATTTCTGATAGTCATTTTGATAATATTTTTATTCAAATAGAGGTATTCAAGTAGTTTTATATTAAAGAATATTTTTAGAACATAATCATTCCAATCACGAGTGATTCTAATTGCACTTATTAAGCAGTAGGTGTTAATAACTAGTGATTAATGTTTATTATATCACTGATTACTATAGATGTGTGCTGTGTTTTGGAGGCTTAAAAGAAGTGGTGGGCCGATTGGGTGACAAATATACCACGAGTTTTATTTTTTTATTTTTAACTTTTTTAGATATTTAAGGTTGTACGGATTCAGGATTCTGGACAATATTTCCCGAATTACAATATTGGTTTTATTAAATTTACGAACTAATTTATAGTTTGAATTTATGAAAAGATTGTTTTTTGTTTTTTTTACGTTGCTTATTAATTACTATGCTATTGGACAGGTTAATTATACTTCTAATCTAGATGTTTTAAATGCCACTCCAGGTGAAGGGCAATGGGATGGTACTGGATTTGACGGAAACTCGGATTATCAATGTGCCCCTTCTATTTATTCAATGGAGGATAATTGTTTTGGTACTGGTCCTAATGAAACTGTAGAGATGAGTAATTCTACTAGTTTAGGAACAGCAACAGGAAGCTTGATTAACGTTTCTTTTGATTACAAATTACTAGATTATAATTCCAGTACACCCACGGTTCCTGCAAGTTTTGCTTCTCTTGTAGTTCAATCAGGTATAAGTGCTATAGGGCCTTGGGTTTCAAGATATACTAAAAATGTACATGCAGAATCGTCATTATGTGCAACTGAACTATTTTCCTTTGTACACCCTGCAGGAGAAACGTACTTACAATTTTTAGTGACTACTGCTGGTGGTGATTTTGATGTTTATATAGATAATATATCTGTAGTAGAAGTAACATGCATTTCCCCAGTTGCAACCTATACTGTTGTTCCAGATTGTAACAATAGTCAGTTTAGTATTAATGTGGATGTTACATCTTTAGGTGATGGTTCTGCTGTAGATATTTCAGATGGAGGCGTTACTTCTGGCATTACGAATGTAACAACTGGAATCCATTCTATGGGTCCATATACTGCAGCAGATAGTGTTGCAATAACAGTTGATGGAAGTTTATATGCTGGATGTGTAGCAGTAGTTTCGGATTCTTTAACCGAGTCTTGTCTGTGTAGTATTGTACCAGTTGCTACGGTAAATTCGTCCAATTTAAATTGTATAACATTAACTTATGATATAGAAGTTACAGTAAGTAATTTTGGAGATGGAGCTGCAGCAGATATTTGGATAGATGGAGGATTAGTTCAATCCAATGCAGTTTTGAATAATCTATACACATTTACGGGTTATTCATTAGGCTCTCATCCTATTTTAGTAAAAGCAACAGGCGGGTCATTTGTAACATGTGAATCACCTTATTCGGTTTCAATGAGCTGTAATGGCTCAGATCTTTGCTCTGGTGCACCAGATGTTACCAACACCTGTCAATCAGGTGATCTAACTGCCGCATTAGCTGATGGAGGTGCTTTAATTGAAAATTATATTAGTTGTGGCAATGGAAATACTATTGCATTGTGCGGAGCAAATTCTGGGTTTACAGGAAGTAGTTATACCAGAACTGATCATGCTGATATTTGGTACAAAGTTTATCCAAACGGTTCTAATCAAGTAACCATATCAATTACTAATTTAATAGGTGGTAACCTTATTGTTCTTCCATATCTAACAAATGGTACATGTCCATCTTTGAGTGCCGATAATGCAACACTTCAAGGGCATATTGGAATGGGTGGTATAACAGGAAACAATTGCCCTTATTTTTCTGCTGATGGATCTTTGATCTTGTCAGGAGTTGATGTAGCTAACGCTTCCGTGATTTATCTTCGAATAATGGCATATGCTAATAACGGTTCTGGCGCAACTAACTGCGAAACGTTGACCTATCCAACATTTGATATTTGTACAAGTGTGCCACAAGCAAATGATGTCTGTGGAGATGCTATTGATATTGATGGGGTAGCTGTTGCAGGTAATTTATGTTTATCAAATATTGAAACTGAAAATACAGAAACAGGTAACACGTGTGCAGCAGGAGCTGATGCTAATGATCTTTGGTATGATGTTACAATGGCTGCTACTAATGATGATCAATTTTTGGAAGTAGATTTAACTTTTATGAATGCTACTGATGCAGTAGTTGTAGAATTATATCACAATTGTTTTACCAATACTTTTGTAGAATGTGCTACAGTTAGTAGCACAGGAGTAGGGTCTACTGTTACTTATCAGTTTGCAAGTATTATAACCGCAGGAGGGTCTGGTCCTAATTGGTTGGTTCGTGTAGTTCCGTTAGGAGGTAATAGTGTTTGTGATTTCACTATAGAAGGAAATAGAATTGCTGAGAACAATAATTGTGAGATCATGCAGGGTGTATTCCCTGGATATGATTTAGATGCAGGTATACTTAATGCTGACTTTAATTTTGCTTCTGCATCCGGTGCAGTTCCAACGCAAGCAGGAAATGATTTGTGGTATCAATTTGATCCTTTATCAGGGTCAGATAATGGGAATTCTGTTTATTCTTCTTCAGTTGATTTGCAAGTCGGTGGACTTGTTGCTGGTCAAGAATTGACAATTATGGTTTATAAAAGAAACGGTGCAAGTAGCTGTTTGAGTTTAGCATCAGATTACTTGACTACTGAAACGGTAACTACTAACGGAACTGTTGTTATTAATTGTTTAGATGAATTGTATGGTACTTCAGCAACAGGGGAAGGATACATTATTCGGGTTATTCAAACCGCAGGTACAATTGCAGAGAATGTTTTTCTTAGAGCTTTTCCAAACCCAATTGGCCCATTTAATAATGATGCAGAAAATATATGGAATGGAACAGCTCCAGCTATTGTAGGTGGAGGAAATGCAGGAAATAATTTTAACCCATGGTTTATAAATTCAGGGGCCGCTAATTATGTTACCGATGATTTTGAAGATGCCACTGATTGTCATCCGAATATTAGTTCTGCTTTTTGTAGTGGGGTAGATAACGCTGCACTGGCAGAATCTGATGATCGTGATTTATGGTTTATTTTTGAAGTTCCATCGGATGACTGTTCTTCAACAGGATTAACCAGTTCTTCAGTAATCAATACAATGGACATTACTTATAATGCAGGAAATGCAAGTCGAGATGGTAAAATGTATATCTACAGTGATGCAACTGATGCCGATTTGGTAGCGTGTAGCCCAACAATGGACGGGGGAGCACCCGGAAGCACTTGGACCGTAAGCGGATTAGATCAAGGTCGATTTTACTTGCTACGTGTTAAACCGTATAATTTAAATTCTGATTTTGAATATTCTTTTGATATCACGATTGAAGAAGGGCCAGTTAGACCTTGTAATGATGATACAAGTGGGGTTGTTGATCTGGGACCTATTGAAACCGGTTTCGATAGATCAATTTGTCCTTCAGTTACTTACTCTGCACAAGGAGCATCAGATTCTGGTGTTAATGCTGATGGATGGGGAGATGTTTGGTTCACTTTTGTTGCACCTAATAATGGAGGGCCATATGTAACTCAAGAAGGTTATGTTAGCGTTTATCTTGATGCTATATCTGGTCATACGATGAAATGCCAGATTTATGATGCAACAGGAACTTCAGAGTTAGCAACTTCAACCACAAATTCAGAAGATGATGCATGGGCTCATTCAGGTCATCTGACTCCAGGTGAAACTTATTATGTTCGTATTTCACACAATGAATTGGCAGCTGTTGCTGTTGATTATCGTTTGTGTTTTTATCAAAGTGATGTAATAGATGGGTGTCCTATAATTGGGGTAAACGAAGTTGCTGGAGGAATTGAATGTGGTAATGATTGTAGTTTATTCTATAAAATTGATTTACCAGAACAAACTCCTTCTGGTTTTTATAGGTTTGAAGTGATAGGAAATGGTATTGATGTCGGTACAAGACTTCGAGCACAAGGTATGGATTCGCCAAGTAATGAAGGTAACTTAACAGATATAGATCATCCTTGTAATGCCTCAGGAAACGTAGGGCAACTAAGTACGGGAGTGTTAACAGACCCTGGAACATGTGCTGGTGGTACTGGCGAGTGGGATGTATATAATATTATAGGTCCTGCTTCGGGGTCTCGTAATTATTATTATTTAGAGGTGTACGATGCAGTAAGTCTTTTAGGTTGTGGAGGTTTATCCGTTTGTGAAGTTAGGGTTTATGGTCCTTTTACGACACAAGCAATTGCAGAAAATCCTGCAAATACAGTTCCTGACGCTCCATGTTCACCAGTTGCCTGTACAAATGCTACACCTACTGGTGATGCTGCTCAAAGTTTTTGTTCTATTTCAATTCCAACTGTTGCTAATTTGGTTGTTACAGGGGGTGCTACAATTGTTTGGTACAATGCTGCAATAGCAGGAATTGCTTATACTTCTTCAGATGCGTTGATTACAGGAACAAGTTATTGGGCGGCTGATGAAACTGCAGGTTGTCTAGCTAGTGTAAGATTTGAAGTTGTAGTAACTATATCAGATCCATTAGCCCCAACAGGAAGTGGTAGTCAGTCTTTCTGTTCAATAGACAA
>CAJWVX010000190.1 GCA_913048175.1 uncultured Flavobacteriales bacterium
TAGCTGCTGCAAAATTAAGATTGATTGAAACAGATTCTGAAAAGACAACAATTCGTTTAGTAGATTTTATGTCTATCATTCCATCTATAACCGGAAAAATTGAGCTGGTATATGAAGGGGAACAAGAAGGTGCTGATGAAGTTGCCAAAATACTGATTGACAATGCCGTGATGACACAGTTTGAAAAGATATTTCCTAGAATACCTAAATTAGAAAAAGAAGGCATAAAAACTCCTTACACAGATTTAATTAATTGGTTTGATAACAACTTTATTGAATTAAACTATACGGATACAGATAATGAATTTTATACAAGTTTAAAAACTGTAAAACCTTTATTTTCAATAATTGAAGAGTTCGCATCTAAACTAAATAAAGAAGATCAAGCCTTTTGCATGGAACTCGTTTTATGGGGATTAACCATCAATAATAAATTAGATAAATCTGACAACGATATCGCGTATAAATTTGATTCTGCTGGTGTTGGACAACATTTTTACGGAAATAATTAGATAATAGATTAACTTATAAATAAATTTAATAAAGCGGTTTGAGAGTTTTCTCAGATCGCTTTTTTTATGTTAAACTAAATACCTCCTATACACTTTCAACTTAATCTTAATTATTACAGTTTCAAGATAGAATATTGTTGCTTCACTATTATTGGCTAGAATTATTCTTTAATATTTTAGAAAATGATTAAAAAACTATATATTAGAACATGTTAAAATTGATACACCATAGAAAATAATACTTGAATCTGATTATAACAAATGGAAAGAAATACCGGTTGAAACAATTAATAAAGCAGCAACCACACTTTAGAATAAGAGTGAAGAAGTATTATAAAAAGATAAGGATTTAAATAAAGTGATTTAATACAGGCCATATTAATTACTAAATTTGAGGATATAGATAATTATCAATAGGAATGGCTATTGCCAGTAATATAGATAAAAAAGCAATGAAAGAAGATGCTAAGCTTCAACAATCCTAATTTGTAATATGAAATTTAGAAAGGCCACAATAAAAGATGTTTCAACCATTATTGCAATGATTGCTGATGATGAGCTTGGCCAAAAAAGAGAAAACTTTAAGGACCCTTTACCAGCAGAATACCTAAACGCTTTTGAAAAAATAAACGCTGATCAAAACCAAGAGTTGATTGTTGTAGAGAATGAGGATTCTGAAATAATTGGAACCCTACAATTAACGTTTATACAATACCTAACCTACCAAGGCGGAATAAGAGCACAAATTGAAGCGGTAAGAATTAGGAAAGATAAAAGAGGGCTTGGAATTGGACAAGAAATGTTTCTTTGGGCTATTAATCGAGCAAAAGAAAGAAATGCGCACCTACTCCAATTAACAACAGATAAACAGAGACCTGAAGCACTTCAGTTTTATGAGGCTTTAGGCTTTAAACAAACACATGAAGGAATGAAAATGCATTTCGACTAAAAGCTTCTATTTGAAAACTGATTTGATATATAGAAAAGCAAGTTTATCAGATTTTGATCAACTTAAAACACTTGGAATAGAATCTTATACTGAATTCTCTAAAGTACTGACCAGTACAAATTGGAATAAAATGAATTCTTTTCTTGAAAACGATAAGAACCTAATCAAACTGATTGAACAAAGCACTGTTTTTGTATGCGAAAAAAAGACAGAAATTGTTGAAATGATTTATTTAGTACCGAGCGGTAACAATACTGAACTGTTTCAAGAAAACTGGACCTACATCAGATTTTTAGACGTAAATACCCTTTTTAGAGGGAAAGGAATTGGTAAAAAGCTAACTGATATCTGTATGGAATATGCTAAGGAAACCAACGAAAAGTATCGCTCTCCACACCTCTGAGTTTATGGATTAAGCAAGAGCTATTTAAGAAAAAAGAGGTTTTACAAAAACTAAAGAAATCGATTAGTTAACGTAAATAAACTCGATCTACTTGTTTTATTTTGAAATAAATATGCTTTATAAATAACTGAACTAAGATTAAATACATCAGCTATTTACTATAACTATAAAAACAGTTCTAATTTCGCAACTCTTCATTACTTAAAAAGCAATCCTATTTTATTACATTTGAATCGAACCATTTATATATGAGCGATAAAAAAATAGGCTTCTGGTCAAGCACCTCTTTAGTAGCAGGTAACATGATAGGGTCTGGAGTATTCCTACTACCAGCATCATTAGCTGCATTTGGGTCTATTAGCTTGTTAGGTTGGTTGTTTTCATCAATTGGAGCTATTTTACTTGCCGCAGTTTTTGGGAACTTAGGTCGCTTAGCACCCAATACTACTGGAGGACCATACGCTTATACCCGATTAGGACTTGGTAACTTCCCCGGTTTTTTAGTTGCTTGGGGATATTGGGTTTCCATTTGGTGTACCAACGCTGCCATTGCCGTTGCCTTGGTTGGATATTTAGAAGTTTTTTTTCCTATACTTAGTCAAAATAAAATATTAGCCGTACTTACTGGTTTAGGGGTTATCTGGCTGTTTACTTGGATTAACTCTAAACCTTTAAAAACTGTAGCGCTAGTACAACTTATTACTACAGTACTTAAAATTATGCCCATAATATTGGTTGGCTTTATTGGGATACTTTACATCAATACAGATCACTTTTTTCCGATTAATATTAGTGGCGAATCTAGCTTCTCTGCCATTACAATTACCACTACCCTTACCCTATTTGCTTTTTTGGGTATGGAAAGCGCTACCATTCCTAGTAAAAATATTAAAAATGCGGCAACAACAATAAAAAAGGCAACTATGGCTGGTACGCTAATTACTATAGTGGTTTACATTATGAGTTCTATTGCTATTATGGGAATTATTCCTCCAGATATTTTATTAGAATCTAACGCTCCTTTTGCAGATGCTGCAGGTTTATTTTGGGGCAATTCTGCTAAATACATTGTTGCTGGAGGTGCTGTAATTGCAACTTTGGGAGCCTTAAATGGTTGGATACTTATACAAGGACAAATACCTATGGCTGCTGCTCAAGACAACCTTTTTCCAAAAATATTTGGTAAACTAAACAGTAACAATTCACCTATAATAGGAATTATACTTTCTAGTATTTTAGCTTCTGTTTTAATGGGACTTAATTATACCAAAGGACTTATTGATGCTTTTACCTTTATGATGAAGCTCTCTACACTTTCGGTACTAACCCCCTATTTACTATCAACCATAAGTCTACTTATTTTAATACGTAAAAAAGAAGGAGCTATTCCTTTAAGTAAAATAATCCTATCCATTGCTACTATTGTATTTTGTACTTGGGTAATTATTGGTTGCGGTTTAGAAACCATTATTTGGGGAGTTATCTTATTAGCAATTGGAGTTCCTTTTTACCTTAATTTTAAAAAATAATTCAACACCTCTTTTATGGAAAAATTCTACATTAACCCTGATATTACTTGCGCAGAAACTCTTCCTGCAACTTTTTATCGCAGTCAACAAGTATTTGATGCAATTAAAGAACGTGTTTTTGAAACTACATGGCAATGGGTTGGCGATGCCAATAACACGATTCCATTAGTAGAATCTGTTTATCCTTTTATGCTGCTCGATAACTACATATCTGAACCTATGATGATTGTTCGTGATAAAGAAAACAGCATTAATTGTATTAGTAATGTGTGTACCCACCGAGGTAATATTGTGGCGCACCATCCCGGTAAAATGAAACAGTTGGCTTGTATGTATCATGGCCGTAGGTTTGAGTTGGATGGTAGCTTTAAAATGATGCCTGAATTTCAGGAAGCCAAAGATTTTCCGAGACCATGCGAGGGTTTACACCAATTTAAGTTACACAACTGGGGAAGCCATTTATTTGTAGGACTTAACCCTGCTTTCGATTTTTCTGAAGTTATTAATGTAATGCAAGAGCGGGTAGGTTTTTTACCCTTAAACGAGTTTAAATTAGATACAGCATCCAATAAAGATTATATCATTAATTGCCATTGGGCGTTGTATTGCGATAATTATTTAGAGGGTTTCCACATTCCTTTTGTGCACGAGGATTTAAACAAAGCCTTAGATTACGGCAAGTATAAAACAGAAATTCACGAGCACGTTAATTTACAAATTGGTTATTCTGAAGGAAGCGATGAAGTTTTTGATTTACCCAAAGATCATCCTGATTACGGACAAAATGTAGCAGCATATTACTACTGGGTTTTTCCTAATATGATGTTTAACTTTTACCCTTGGGGACTCTCCATTAACATTGTTAAACCAATAAGTGTAAACAAAACTAAAGTATCTTTTATTACTTACGTTTATGATGAAAGTAAGATAAACACAGGTGCAGGAGCTTTATTAGATAAGGTAGAGCGCGAAGATGAGTTTGTTGTAGAAGGCGTACATAAAGGTTTACAATCTAAATTTTATAAAGCTGGTCGTTTTTCTCCTTCAAGAGAAAAAGGCGTACATCATTTTCATGGCCTACTAGCCAAGTATCTAAACAATAACGAGAAGAGTTAACTCATTTATAAAATGATATTAATAATTGGTGCAGGTTTATCTGGTCTTTTAATTGCTTACCGTTTAAAACAAGAAGGAATTCCATTTAAAATACTGGAAGCAAGAGATAGAGTTGGCGGAAGAATTAATACGCTTTACACAACCAATGAAGCCCCTATTGAAATGGGCGCTACATGGTTTACCCAACAACACCAACACTTAATAGCACTTTTAAAAGAATTAGACCTTGCCCACTTTGAGCAAGCTATGGAAGCTTCTGTTTTTTATGAAGCCGTTCCAAACGCACCCGCACAATTGGTTCAAATTCCTAGCCAAGCACCTAGTTTTAGAATAGCTGGCGGAACCTCTAAGCTAATAAACACCTTAGTTCAAAAATTGGATAAAACGGAACTCCTTTTTAACCAAACAGTCAGTCAGATTACCATTAATGATAATTCTGTTCAGGTAAGTGCTAATAACACCTTTAAAGGAGATGCCGTAGTTTTAGCGCTACCTCCTAAGTTATGGGCTAAAAACATTGCTTTTGCCCCTCAGCTACCTATAGGTTTAATGGATATTGCCCTACAAACACAAACTTGGATGGAAGACTCCATTAAGGTTGCCCTAACTTATAACCAACCATTTTGGGGAAATGAAAATATGCCAGGCACTTTATTTAGTAACCAAGGCCCTATTGTTGAGTTTTATGACCAGAGCAATTATGAAGGTACTAAATATGCACTTTGTGGCTTTGCAGATGCTACCTTAAAAAACCTACCTGCTGAAGAAAGACGCCAAAAAGTAATTACCCAATTAATAACCGTTTTCGGACAACAGGCTGAAACCTTTACCAGTTATGAGGAATGTGTTTGGAGTAAAGAAAACCACACTTTTGAAACCTCTGAGACTTTGCTTAACCCACACCAAAATAATGGACACCCCATTTATAGCACTC
>CAJWVX010000191.1 GCA_913048175.1 uncultured Flavobacteriales bacterium
GCAGTAAGTACTGGAGAATCATTACCTGATTTGTTCAACGATGTATTTCTTCGAGAATAAGTGTTTAAACAAGCGATAAGCGCTACTAAAATGAGGGTTATTTTTTTCATGGTTCTTGAGTTTAGTGGGTTTCCTATTGTAAGGTTACATCCATATCATTTAAAATAATAGGAGAACTATACAGGCTGTGGAAATCACTTAATGAGTGGTAGGGTTTTTGAAATAAGTGGTAGATGTAGAATAATTGATTAAAAATGAAGTTATTGAACTTCAAACTATAACTTTGTATTAATGAGTTTATCTAAGAAATATTGTAATAGCTTAACAAACTATAACCGGTTAAAAACCAGAGAAGTTAAAGTTGGTAATATTGGAGTGGGAGGGAACAACCCTATTCGAGTTCAATCTATGACCACAACTGACACAATGGATACTGAAGCAACCGTAGCGCAATCAATAAGGATGATTGATGCTGGTTGTGAAATTGTAAGAATTACTGCTCCAAGTAAAAGAGAAGCAGAAAACTTAGCAAATATAAAGGCTGAACTAAGAAACAGAGGATACGATACTCCATTAGTTGCAGACATTCATTTTACACCAAATGCTGCTGAAATTGCCGCAACTATTGTTGAGAAGGTTAGAATTAACCCTGGAAATTATGCGGATAAAAAGAAGTTTCAGGAAATAGAATATACAGATGACTCTTATCAGGCAGAATTAGATAGAATAAAGGAAAGATTGATTCCATTAATTGCGATTTGCAAAAAACATGGAACTGCAATGAGGATTGGAACAAACCATGGCTCTTTATCAGATAGAATTATGAGCCGTTATGGTGACTCTGCTATTGGTATGGTTGAGTCTGCTTTGGAGTTTTTACGTATTTGTAGAGAACAAAATTACCATGAGATTGTTCTTTCTATGAAATCGAGTAATACCCAAGTTGTAGTTCAAGCTTATCGCTTACTGATTAATAAAATGCAGTCGGAAGGGATGAACTATCCGCTTCATTTAGGTGTTACTGAGGCGGGAGAAGGTGAGGATGGAAGAATTAAATCTGCTGTTGGTATTGGTACTTTGTTAGAGGATGGTTTAGGTGATACAGTTAGAGTGTCATTAACAGAAGAGCCTGAATTTGAAATACCTGTTGCTCAAGAATTGATAAAAAGATATGCTGAGAGAGTTGATCACGATTCGATCAAATCTATAGATAAAAGCACTATTACTCCTTTTGAGTATAATAGAAGAAAAACAACAGAAGTGTTAAATATTGGGGGTAAAAATGTGCCAATTGTAATGGCAAACTTTTGTTTGAAAGGAAAGATTACTCCGGCATCACTTTTTGCATTAGGATACAATTATTCTGTTCCATTAGATAAATGGAACATTGCAGATGCTGCTTGTGATTATGTTTTTGTTGGAGATAAAGAAGTAGATTTTGAACTGCCTGGAACTTTAAGGCTTATTCATAATCATAAAACATGGATTAACCATAAAGAGAAGAGTTCACCTTTTATGGATGCAAAAACCTATTTTGGGGGAGATGAAATTTCAGACAAACTAAATGTGGTGCAGACAACGCTTGAAGATTTGTCTAAAGAGTTATTAGAACGCATTAAAACAGACAAAACTGTTGTTTTAATGATAGATACTTACAATACTCATGGAATGGCAGAACAACGAAGATTATTTCTTGAGTTGATGAATAACGATTGTCAAACTCCAGTAATTATCGGAAGAGCTTACGGAAACTTAACGGAGGATCAGTTGCAACTTCAGGCAGCAACGGACATGGGAGCATTATTAATTGATGGGTTAGGTGATGGAGTTTTTATTGCTGCAGAGAATTGTGGTGGAGATAAAATGATTAATGCTACTGCTTTCGGAATTTTACAAGCGACAAGAACACGTATTTCTAAAACAGAATATATTTCATGCCCGAGTTGTGGAAGAACCCTTTTTGACTTACAAGAAACTACAGCTAAAATTAGAGCGGTAACCTCTCACCTTAAAGGACTGAAAATTGGAATAATGGGTTGTATTGTAAATGGTCCAGGAGAAATGGCAGATGCTGATTATGGCTACGTAGGAACAGGTGTTGGAAAAATTACTTTATACAAAGAAAAAGAAGTGGTGCAAAGAAACATTCCTGAAGCTGAAGCTGTAGATTCTTTAATTAATTTAATTAAAGAGCATGGTGATTGGATAGAGGTAGAAAATGTTTAATTACTCAACAATAAAATTAAACTTTATACCCATCATCTCTTCAAATTCTTCTCCAGCTTCTTGCATATCTTCATCCATCTCTTCATAATGCCAGTTAATTTTTAAATTAACACCAGATTCAACACTAGCAAGAGCTGTGATTACATCTCTGATATATTTTGCTGATGAGGAATTAAAATATTCAAACTTAAAGTTACATAAAACATCAATTGAAGAGTTGTTGAGGTCTTTTAAAAAGTAGATATGTTTACTATAATCCTCAAGCCATTTTAAAACTGGGCTATAGAATTGTTGTACATTTTCTGGTCTGGAGTCACCTTCAAAAAGCATCGTGTGGTTGTTGTGATTTAAATCAACTAAAGGAGTATTTTCTGTTGCTTCAATTTTATAGATTTCCATATTATTTGTTTTTTACATGAACGCTTAAGCTGAAAAAAAGCTCATTCTCACTATAGTCGTTAAAGGTATAATTTAATTTTGATCTTGATTTTAGAGCTATATCTGTCATTCCTAAGCCAGCGCCACCTCTATCAGAGATTTGACCGTTTTCAATTATTGTTCTATAATGTGCTTTAAGCTCATCACGAGTCATATCGTTTAATTCATCAATATTTTTTACAAGCTTTTCTTTTTCTTCTATTGGAATTAAATTTCCAATAGCAATTGAAAACCCATCAATTGGTTGGGTTAATAAAAAGATGGCTTCATTCGTATTTTCTTCGCCATGTTCAGAATGTTTGTGGATATTTTCCAGACATTCTACAAGAATATTGTATGTCTTTTTTGCTGATGTTCTATTGTTTTCAGGGTGGCTCAAATTTATTTTAGCCGTTTTTAATAACCCGTTTACAACATCATAGTTGAAATTTCCATGATAAGCACAAATTATCTTATCAGATTTCATGGTTTTATACAAGTTGAAAATATTACTCGTCATTTTTTAAATTTTTAAACCCATTATTAGGATGTCATCTATTTGCTCTTTTTCACCTTTCCAGTATTTTAATTCTTTATCAAAGTTCTCTTTTTGCTTATTTAGCGAAAGTTCTGAATTTTTTATGATAAGGTCTCTAAAAGGAGGGTAAAAATATTTTTTCCCCTTTTTTCCACCCTTCTGATCAGGGAATCCGTCTGAAAATAAGTAGATAATATCGTTTGTCTTTAAATCAAAAGTTTGTAGCTTTAAGGTCTTATTGTCAATATGATCTAGATTACCTAATTGATAACGATCCGTTTTAAATTGAATAATCTCTTTACCCCTAACAATATACATTGGATTATATGCCCCTGCTAATTGAAGCTTTTTAGTTTCCAGATTAATCGAACACATTACCAAATCCATACCATCCTTAACATCAGAATCTTTTTCAGCCTGCAATCGGGTATAGATTTCTTTACTTAGTTGTTCAAGAATAAGGTCAGGTCTTGTTATTTTCATTTCCCCTACAATCTTATCTAGGATGTTACTCCCAATTAAACTCATAAAAGCTCCTGGAACACCATGTCCGGTGCAATCCGCAACGGTAAAGAGAATTTCCTTTTCTGTTTTATAACCCCAATAAAAATCGCCAGAAACAATGTCTTTTGGTTGGTAGAAAACAAATATATCTTGAAAGTATTTGTGAAAAGTTTCTTCATCTGGCAGTATCGCTTTTTGTATCTTTTTTGCATAATAAATACTATCAGTTATCATGTCGTTTTTAGAACTTAACTCACTGTTAATTCCTACCAATTTAACCTGCTGCTCATCTACTACACGTTTTTGTTGTTCAATTAAGGCATTTTGTTTCTTAATTAACCTGAATCTATTGTAGAGGAATAATGTGAATACTATTAAAATAATTAACCCAATTGAGATAAACATAATGATTAGATTCTTCTTCTCTTCTTCTTGTTGAGTATGTATCTTCCTCTTTTCTTCTTCTATTATTAATACCTGTTTTTTTTGTTGAAAATTGAAATCAACCTGCTGTTTGTAAACTGATTTTTTATTATCTAAATTTACTAAGTTATCCTTCATTTGCAAACTTAGCTTATACATGTTTAAGGCCTTTTCAAATTTACCAACCTCTGTGTATACTTCGCTTAGCAATTTTGATGTACTCTTTATCACCTCTGGAAAACCTATTTTTTGTGAATATTCAAATGCGGATTCAGCAAGAATTAAAGCTTTTCCTTTTTCTCCTCTTTGCAGGTATAAAGAAGCTAATCCACTTTTAGCACTTATAAAACCATCTAAGTAATTAGTTCCTTCTAATATTCTCAATGATAAATTATAAGCAGCAAATGCTTCATCTTCTCTATCACTTTCAGTGTATAAAGCTCCCATAGAATGTAACGATTCTGACATCCCTTGTTTCTGGCCTATTTCTTTTCTTAGTTGATAGGATATTTTATAGTAAACTAAAGCAGAATCAATCTTATTTTTTCGGTAAAATATTTTTCCAATTTGATGATGTGTAATTCCCTGAACATGTTTGTTGTTGTATTTTAAACTTGTTCTTAAAGCTTTCCAATAATAAAACTCTGAAATGGAATCTTCTCCTTGATCTTGATAAACTGTTGCAATATTGTTGTTTACAACGATGGTTTTTTCTTCTTCATCAAAATCTTCTCGTATCTTCAATGCTTTTAGATAGTAAGAAAGAGCCTTTTCAACATCTCCAAGATTATAATATGCTTTTCCAAGATTATTAATAGGAGAGGAAGTCCCTTTTTTATCTCCAATCTTTTCAAAAAGGCCTAATGCAGCTTTATAATTTTCAATTGCAAGTACAGTCTTTCCCTGGCTATCAAATAAGAATCCGACATTACTAATTGCACTAGCTTTGTATGAAACAAAGGTCTTGTTATACTCTTTTGTTAAATTTCTGTCAGCAATTTCAATAAGTTTTTGGTTGTACCTTGGCCATAATGTTTCATCCCAGCAGTTTTCTGCTAAAAACCCTATATATTTAATTAGAATGGAATCGTGAGAAGCATTATTTGCCAATGGCAAAATAGAATCCAACAGCTGTTTATCGCCATCATCAAGTTTTGAAATGTTTATTCCAGCTGTATCAATGATGTAATAATTTGTTTGTGCATAATGTGCTATAGAAAACAATAAGGATATGGCACAAAAGAGTTGTTTCAATTAAATATTTTAAAGATAGTCTCCAAGTATAACGGAAACAGT
>CAJWVX010000192.1 GCA_913048175.1 uncultured Flavobacteriales bacterium
TCGTATTGTAATCTTTAGCAATTTCTTTAGAAATATTCCATCCTGTTCCATCTTCAGATCCTTTAAAAGGATTTACTGCATAAGCTGTAATCAATATAGTTTTTTTCATGGTATATCTATTTTAATTATGCCAATTTTGCATAAGAGTTCATAATTTTATTCAGGGTAACATCCAATTCATTATTTTCAATAATAGTGTAATGGCTACTTTTATATTTATCACTCATTTGAGTAAACAATTGTTTATACAGTATGGTTAATTCATCTATCTCTGGGGCGATCATTTCTTGCTTTCTTGCTAAAATTGTTTGAGCATCTGCATATAAAAAGAAATTCAGTTTTGGCTTAAATACAAATCGATATAACGCTTTTACAAAACTTCTGTTCAATTGGATGTTAGAGCGTTTTGCATCATTAATAAAATCAAAATAATAACGATCATACAAAACAATCTTTCCTCTTAGTACATATTTAAAATATACATACACTTGACCAATCATATAATCTGCAAAATAATATCCAAAACGAGCAACACTTGAAAATATATTATTGTTCTTTCCTTTACGAGGTAGAGTTACAGAGGCTATTTCTTCTGCTTTTTTTTCGCCATGTTTAATGGCACTAAGTATTGGCAAAATACCAGGACGATGCCTTAATAACACCACCTCTTTTCTATATTTTGTTTGCAATCTATTTTTCACTATTTCTATGATAGTAGATTTTCCTGCCCCATCAACACCACTAAAGGTAATTACCATACCTTTTCTGTAAATAATATCTTTTAAGGTATCCAAAATATAGTTAATATTGTTCCTTATTCTATTTGTAAAAGAAATATTATATTGATTAATTCTTTCAATTATTTTATCCTTAACATGATCGTTATAGCTAAACAAATCCTCATTAATGGAAAGCTTTAGGTTATATTTTTTATTGATATAGTTAAACACCTTGTCATTTTGTAATTTATTTTCTTGAAAATAATAAGCTTTATATTTTTCTGGAATTGAAGCTCCATTTAGTGTATAAAAAAGAAAGCAATATTCAAAGTCAAATTTAGTACTTGGAACAATAACAGATCCGTTTATATTTGGCAATGCTGAAATAATTGCTGATTTAGCATCTAAAAACTGCATCCCTTTTCTTTTAAATTGATTAATCAAATCAATAGTTAAAAAAGAACCATCCTTAAAATACAATTCTACAGTAGTCATAAATGATTTTTGATACGTGTTAATTCTTAGAACACCTATATGATTTTTACAATATTTTATCATCTGCCTTATATCACCTTTTAATACTAAAATATCTAAATCTGAACTTAATTTTAAATTTTCTAAGTTTCCTTCTGTAAATTTTAAAAAGGCATGTGTTGTTCTTTTTAACTCCTGGTTAAACTCTCTAATAAATTGATTTCGAAATACTTCTTTTGATGTAACCACTTCCGTTTCTTTTAATGCGTTTTTGTAAGCGTTTAATTGCCATATTTGCTGGATACTTAGTTTTTTCTCTTCCTGAAATGAATTTATGTTAGTTGTTATCATTTGCAGTAAATAAATTTTAAAATAGTTTTCTATATTAAGATTGTAGGTTTTAATTATGTCAGCTATCTTTTCATTTTTACATGCACTTAAAATATTAGCCTTAATCTCTTGAAATGAAATCCTCTTTGATAACACTCCAGTTTGAAAATGAAAATGAAATAAGTCATATAATAATGGCACTTCAGATTGACCTTGTTCCCAATCATAAACAAAAAGATTTTTATTGCCTACAAACATATTCCAAGGAGTAAAATCACAATGAGCCAATGAAGTATACACCTGTCTAACCTCTCTCAATTCAGTTTTTAATTGCATTAACTGATCAATAACCTGATCATAACCCATTCCTCTTTTTAAAAGTGATAACGCAGTTGTATTCTCTTCCCAAAAATTGGTACTTTTAAGATGATAGAATCGGATAGTTTTTGTAGCCATTTCATGCAAAGCATTAAAATGTATATCAAGTAATTCATCGCTTCTTTGAAAGTATTTTGGCTTTATATTTTCTGTAATTAATACATCATCAAACTTACTGTAACATTGTTTCGAACTAATAATGTAATCAAACCCTTTAGTATTTACCTCATCCAAACGAACACCTTCGTTTACAATAGCCATTGCGCTCTCTTTATTTAAAGGAACTTTTATAAAATGAGTAGAGCTGCCATTGGTACACAATTCAATTAATAAAGTTCTATTTGCTCCTGCTGTACCCATAAAAAGGGAATAATCTTGGTGTATTAATTGATTAACCACTTTATTCAGTTTTAACTCAGATTGATGATACAGGTTAAAACTTCCTGATTTTATCAACGTTTTTAACCCTATTTTGAATGCCATTTTAATTGTTCTTGAAATTAATTTAGCTCTAAATGTAGAAGCATTGTAAAAACTTAAAAAAGAAGCCGATTTGTTTTGATTAGAATACAACCATCGCATACTTTTATCTGGGTTGTTAATATAGTTAAGTGTCTTATTATTAAACACATTTGGCATCTTAGATTTTCCAAAATCTAGTATAATATCAAATTCATGCATTTGCATGCCTTTGTAAAAAATTACTTCATCTGCAAAACTGACTAGTACTTTAGGAGAATTTTCATCTATACAGTTTAATGGAAAATCTGAATCTATTGTTAATCTTTCGAACGGATCGAAAATAAATACAGCAGCATTTTTAGGTGTATATAGCTTTAATAAAATAAGAAGATCGCTTAATAAAGTTGTATTTTTCATAGCTGTATTTTTTAATTTAACTTACCTATTAGCAAATCTATGCCAAGCCTATCAATTTAAATGTAAAATTCAGAAATACAATAAGTTATGTATTTCTGCATTTGTTATTAACGACTTAAAAATCTCAGTTTGAATAGTGGTTTCCCATTTCGGGAAACCTAATCCTTAATCAACTTACCACTAAAATGCTCTCCATTTTGATTAATTACTTTTACTAGATAAACCCCACTTTGTAAACGGCTTACATCTAATTGTATGCTTTGTTCTCCAACAGTATAGTTTACATAACGAATTTTTTTTCCTATTATATCGTAAACTTCAATTGTACTTATTGTCTCATAATCCATATATTTCGCTTTACTTAATTCAAGAATTATAGTGGTTAATTTTTGTACTGGATTAGGATGTATAACAAGCTTGTTATACACACCATCCTTACTAGACTTAATAGTGTTTTGAACTCTGTTAGTTGCTAAAGGATCTTCAAAATCAAATACTATGCTTGCTTTGTTTGGAATGATTTCTCCATTTTTAATACCCTCTTTAGGACTAATCTTAAACTCTACAAATCCATTACTACCCTCTTGATTTTCACTACTATCTGGCAAGAAAATATTTGTGTAAATAAACTGTAAATTTTGCCCATCTCTGCGCATCACATAAGCATGACTGGATAGAACGCTGTTAATAGAACGGACATCTAACTCTTCTGTTAGCGTATTTGTTATTTTTACATTTTGAGCGAAATACGTTCCTACATTCTGAAAACGAATTTTATAACGTAATTCTTGTGTTTTTTCAATATAACCCTCATAACCATCTCCAACAGGATAAACCGTTAAATCATTCGGATCTACTGCACCTACAACTGGATTAACATCCATAAATGTATTATCTGAAATATCACAATCACTATCATTATTCGTTATATCAGCAGTAACAGTTAGTTCTTTTCCAATCGTTGTGTTTACACTTATTGAATCTATAATGCTAATATCATAATTAGTTATAGCCTTAACAGTATCAATTAGCCACGTATATGTTACAAGTGTATCATTTTGAACTGAACTACTCCATGGGCTTGATGAGCTTAAGAATACAATATCTTCATGAACCTCCAAACTCAACTCAACATCAACTGCATCAAAAACTCCAGCGTTACCATAAATAACAGAATAAGTATTCTGAAACCCTTTTCTTAAAACGGTTGTACCTAAGGTAACATTCAAATTAGGGTCAGAACAAGTAGTTGAATTCCCAAAGTTATTTTCGCAATAAGTTATCCCTTCCACAATAACAAGACTATAACCAGATACATTACAGTTTACTGTCCAATTAGCTGATAACTCTTGAGATAGAGAATAAGTGCCAGCTTCTAAAAAGAACTGATATTCTCCATTTGCATCAGTGGTAGTAAATCGGTTTCCAGGTTCTACTTTCATTAATATTCCAGAAAGACCTATCTCTTCAGCATCTTGAATACAGTTTTGATTCTCATCATGATAAACTACACCACAAACTTGTATTCCATCCCCTTCTACCAAGTCTATACAAGCATTAATATTTTGATTGATTAACTCTTGACGATAACCAGATGGCCATTTTATTATAATTGAATCTATAGTTGTTGCATCTCCTAAACCAAATAACTTTTTAAGCGAATTCTGACTTCCAGCTCCTCCTCCTGTTTGTGCAGATACTTCTTTTAATTGCCATAAACCTACACCATAAATAGTGGCTTTAACACTTATACGGGCACCAATAGCACTTCTATTCGCATTTATACCAGTAAGATTCATACATAACCAACTATTACAATTTGCTATACTATTTTCGAAAAACACATTGGTTTCGTTAGAATGGTTTCCTACCAATACATCTAAATCTCCATCATTATCAAAATCACTCCACGCTTGCGAGTAAGAGTTTCCTAAATTTTCGGACAAAAATGTTTCTAGTTTAGAGAAAGTTCCATCACCATTATTTATATACATGGTGTTTTGATCTGATTGATCATTACAAACATAAAGGTCTAGATCTCCATCGTTATCAAAATCTATCCAATTACTACTACTCGAAAGACCTCCATCGCTTACTAATAGTCCTGAGGTAATTGCCGTGAAAGTTCCATCTCCATTGTTCTGGTAAAAAAAATTGTTTTGTCCACTCGTATTTGTCACAAATAAATCCAAATCCGAATCATTATCATAATCTCCCCAACTACACCCTACAGAATTTGCGTTATCTGCTGATATTCCTACATTATCCATTTTTGTAAATACATCTGCTCCATCATTTCTATACAATGAATTACTTTCGCCATTGGTTGCAGGTACAAATACATCCATATCTCCATCGTTATCATAATCTGCCCAAGTTGCTCCAATAGAATATTTAGCTTCTTGTGCTATAAGAGAATTAGTAATGAGGGTAAAGGTTTCATCTCCATTATTTTTATATAATAAGTTAAATCTGGTTGGCATATAGTCTGTTACAAATAAATCTAAATAACCATCATTATTATAATCTACCCAACTAGCACCATGACAATAACCACTATAGTTAGCAATATCTCCAGTAGTAATTTTGGTAAAGTTACCAC
>CAJWVX010000193.1 GCA_913048175.1 uncultured Flavobacteriales bacterium
GAAAGCAACAGAAGAGTCTATAGAAGAATATTTAGATTTATATATAAAATTTAAACTCAAAGTAAGAGAAGCAGAAGATTTAGGATATGATACTTTACCAAAATTCACGAAAGAATTAGCTGGATACCGAGGTCAATTAGCACTACCATACTTAACAGATAAAGAAGTTACTGAAGGCTTAATTAAGGAAGCTTATGAAAGAATGAAGTGGGACATTAGAGCTAGTCATATTTTAATTAAGGTAGATGAGGGTGCATCTTCTCAAGATACATTGGCAGCATTTATCAAATCGATTAAGGCAAGAAAAAGAATTTTAGCAGGAGAAGATTTTGGATCTGTTGCTAAGGAGGTTTCTACAGATCCATCAGCTCAAAAAAATGGTGGAGATTTAGGTTATTTCTCTGTTTTACATATGGTTTACCCATTTGAGTCTGCAGCTTTTCAAACGGAGGTTGGAAACGTTTCCTTACCTGTTAGAACTAAATTTGGTTATCATATTATAAAAGTAGTAGATAAAAGAGCTGCAAGAGGAACAATTAAAGTTGCTCATATTATGGTTAAAAATGATAAGAAAGGAGCTGCTAAATCTAAAAAAGGTGATGGCCCTAAATTAAAAATTGATGAGATATATACTAAGTTAAAAGCTGGAGAAGAATTTTCTGCTTTAGCTAAACAGTATTCAGATGATAGTGGTTCTGCTAAAAGAGGTGGTGAATTACCTGAGTTTAATGCCGGTAAAATGGTTGAAAACTTTGAAAATACAGCATTCGGATTGGGTAAAGATGGAGATTATTCTGAGCCGATTAAAACAGATTTTGGATGGCATATAATTAAGAGATTAGAGTTAAAGAAACTAGCATCGTTTGATGAGTTAGAAGAATCAATTAAGACAAAGGTTGCAAGGGATTCAAGATCTAACAAAAGTAAAAAGGCTTTACTTCAGAAAATTAAAGATCAGAATGGGTTTGTAGAAAACATTAAAGAAAGAAATGATTTCTATAAGTTAGTAGATAAAGAATCTTATTTAAATGGAAGTTGGGAAGCTAACAAAGCTGATAAATATAATAAGTTAATGTTTGCATTTTATGCTGAGGATGGTGACAAGTTTGAGTACACTCAATCTGATTTTGCTATTGACTTTGCTAAATCAAAATATTCCAATAGAAAAAATAAAGAGGTAAATATAGCCGTTGAGGTTAACCGAGTTTACGCTAAAATCTTATCGAATAAAGCAATATATTTTAAAGATTCAAGGTTATCTAAAACAAGTGACGAGTTTAGATTGTTGATGCAAGAATATAGAGATGGTATTTTACTTTTTGATTTAACAGATGAAAAAGTTTGGTCTAAGGCAGTTAAAGATTCTGCGGGTTTATATGCTTTTTATGAGGAAAACAAAAGCAACTATATGTGGGATAAAAGAGTTGAGGCAACTATTTACACATGTAGTGATGCTGCAGTTGCAAAAAGTGTAACAAAGTTGATTAAGAAAAAAGGAAAGAAGGCTTATACCAATGATGATATTTTAAAAATGATAAATATTGATAGCCAATTAGCTTTAAAAATTGAAGTTGGGAAGTTTTCTAAAGGTGACAATGAAGAGGTTGATAAATCAACTTGGGAAAAAGGTGTTTTATCAAGCGTAAATAAAGATAATGGTATCGTTCTTGTTGAAGTTGAAAACGTTTTAGCTCCAGAAGCTAAATTATTAAACGAAATAAAAGGATTGATTACTTCAGACTATCAAAATCATTTAGAAGAAGAATGGGTGAAAAGTCTAAAATCTAAATATGCTGTTGTCGTAAACAAAAAAGTGTTAAAATTAGTTAAGTAAATTTTTAAAGAACTTAAAAGCTGCTAATATTGTAATTAGCAGCTTTTTATTTATGCGAGTTTTAACAATTTTATCGATTTTTTTATTATTCTCATGTTCAATGTTTGAGGAGAATATTTCTGAGGTCTCTATTGCAAGAGTTGAGGATAAGTTTTTATATCAATCAGACTTAGAAGGGATTGTACCTATAGAAACAACAGAAGAGGATAGCGCTTTGATTGTAAATAATTATATTCAAGGATGGGTAAAAGATAATTTGATTCTTCAGAAAGCGGAATTAAATTTAAGGGAAGATCAAAAGAATGTTCAAAAGCAACTAGAAGATTATAGAAAGTCTTTGATAATTTACGCCTATGAAAAGGAATTAATAAAACAAAGGTTAGACACTAGTGTATCTGCCACTGAAATTCAAGATTTTTATGATAATAACGATCAGAACTTTGAGTTAAAAAACGACATTGTTAAAGTTCGATATTTAAAGGTTAATAAAAATGCACCTCAAATAAAGAATATCAGAAAACTTTATAAATCTAAAAAAGAGGCTGAAATAGCTGAATTTAAGGAGCTAGCACACCAATTTGGTGTAAAGTTTCATTTAAATGACGAACAATGGATTCTTTTTGATGAATTACAAAATGAGGTGCCAATTAGACCTTCGCAGCGTGGTGAATATTTAAAGAATATTAAAAACATCGAAGTAGAAGATTCACTTTCACTTTACTTTGTTCATATTAAAGAGTATAAACTAAAAAATGATGCTTCGCCATTAAGTTTTGAAGCTAACAACATTAAAAACATTATTATTAATAAAAGAAAGTTAAGTTTGATTAATCAAATTAGAAGTGAACTATATCAAGAAGCTTTTATGAATAAGGATATTGAAATATATGAGAACAAAGATGATGAGAAATAATATTATACTATTAATAGTGATTGTATGTACTTCTTTTAATTTGAAGGCACAGGATGAAGGCAAGGTGATTGATAAGGTTATTGCAGTAGTAGGTGGCAACATCATTTTAAAATCTGATTTAGAATCTCAGATTGCATCTTTAAGAACACAAGGAGTTTTGGTAGATGATAACACTAGGTGTGAATTGATGGAAGAATTATTGTTTCAAAAACTATTATTGAACCAAGCAATATTGGATAGTGTTGAGGTTTCTCAGGCTGAGGTTGAATCAGAAATTGATAGAAGAATGAACTATTTTATTGCTCAAATAGGATCGGAAAAAAAGTTAGAAGAATATTATAAAAAATCAATACTTGAAATTAAAGAAGAATTCCGAATAATTGTAAAGGATCAGATGGTTAGTCAGCGAATGAAGGGACAAATTACATCTAGTGTTCAAGTAACTCCAAAAGAGGTGAAAACTTTTTTTAAGACACTACATACTGATAGCGTACCTACTATAGAATCTGAAGTTGAATATGCTCAGATTTTATTGAATGCAAAGGAAAGTGATCAAGCAATACAAGATGCAAAGGATAGAATTAATGGTTTTAGAGAAAGAATTATTAATGGAGAAAGCTTTTCTACATTAGCTATTTTATACTCAGAAGATCCAGGTTCTGCTAAGAATGGTGGTGAATTAGGGTTTATGGGAAGGGCAGAATTAGTTCCTGAATTTTCATTAGTTGCTTTTAAGTTGAAAAATACAGCCGTTTCAGAAATAATTGAAACCGAGTTTGGATATCATATCATGCAGTTGGTAGAAAGAAGAGGACAAAAAGTTCAGGTTAGACACCTTTTGGTTAAGGTTAAAATTGATGAAAAACAAGTTGAAATAGCTAAGAATCTCGCAGATAGTATATACTCTTTATTAACAACAGATACTTTAACTTATGAAGAATTAGCAGCAAAATACTCTGATGACGATCAGACAAAAAAGAGTCGAGGTTTAGTTGTAAACCCCCAAACAGGTACATCTTTGTTTGACATCGATCAGATAAATCCACAAATTTATTATTCTATTGATAAAATGAAAATAGGAGATGTTTCTCTACCAGTTCCATCACAAGGACAAGATGGAAAAAAAGGATATAGAATTATAAAGTTAATTACTAAAACGGCTCCTCATAAAGCAACTTTTGAAGAAGATTATTCTAAAATTCAGAGTGCTGCATTAATGGATAAACAACGTAATGTTACTAAAGATTGGATAGTTGGGAAAGTTGGTCAGACATATATTAAAATGGATGAGGATTACAAAAGCTGTAAGTATGAAAACACTTGGGTAAAATAATCTTATTTTTAGTTCCTTATAAAATAGATACATGTCAGAAAAAAAATATAAAACGGAAGTAGAAGCTGTAGATGCTTTTGTAGGAAGATATAAAGATTTAACCAATGAAATAGGTAAGGTAATTGTTGGTCAGGATGAAGTGATTAAAAAGGTGCTTATTTCTGTTTTTAGCAGAGGACACTGTTTATTAGTTGGTGTACCTGGATTAGCAAAAACTCTTTTGGTGAGTACTATTTCGGATTCATTAGGATTAGATTTTAATAGAATTCAATTTACCCCAGATTTAATGCCTTCAGATATTATTGGATCTGAAATTTTAGATGAAAGTAAAAATTTCAAATTCGTAAAGGGACCTTTATTCGCAAATATAATTTTAGCAGATGAAATTAATAGAACACCACCAAAAACTCAATCGGCATTATTAGAAGCGATGCAAGAGCGGACAGTAACTGCTGCAGGTCATCAATATAAACTGGAAGAACCATTTTTTGTTTTAGCAACTCAAAACCCAATTGAGCAGGAGGGAACTTATCCATTACCTGAAGCACAATTAGATCGTTTTATGTTTAATGTTTGGGTTGATTATCCTAAATATGAAGAAGAATTGGAAATTGTTAAAAATACAACTATAGATAAAAAAGTAGAATTAAATAAAGTGATGGATGCGGAGGAAATTATTTATTTCCAAAAACTAATAAGGCAATTGCCAGTTGCAGATAATGTAATGGAATATGCTGTTAAGTTAGTAAATAGTACAAGGTCTGGTAATCAATTTTCTACTGATGTAGTTAATGATTACTTAAGTTGGGGAGCAGGTCCAAGAGCTTCACAATATTTAATTATAGGTGCAAAATGCCATGCTGCAATTAATGGAAAATACTCACCAGATATTGAAGATGTAAAAGCTGTTGCAGAACCCATTTTACGACACAGAATAGTAAGAAACTATAAAGCTGAAGCGGATGGTTATTCTATTGAAAAGATTATTGAAAGTCTACTTTAAATTATTTTAACAATAAAAAAAGCTCCAACAAATAAATGTTGGAGCTTTTTTTATACTGTAATTAAATCAGTTTAAACCACTTTTACGTTTACTGCATTCAATCCTTTTCTTCCGTCTTGTAATTCGAATTCAACTTCGTCACCTTCGTTAATTTCATCAATTAAACCACTAACGTGAACAAAATATTCTGTACCGTCTTCTGCATCAACAACAAATCCAAATCCTTTTGTTCCGTTGAAAAATTTTACTG
>CAJWVX010000194.1 GCA_913048175.1 uncultured Flavobacteriales bacterium
ATGAATTGTTTGTTGTATAGGTATTGTTGTCGCTCCAAGTAAAAGAGTTACAAGCAGTTTGATTGTCAATTCCATTTTGAGATGAGTTTGTTGTTATATTAATGCTGTCAGAAGCTGTACATCCATTAGAATCCGTAACAGTTAATAGATATAAATCAACTCCCAAATTATCCACAAAGTTTGTATCACCTGCAGATGTATTTGTACTCCATAAATATGAATAGGTTTGGGTTCCTCCAGTTACAGTTGCCAATACATAACCATCATTAGATCCACAGCTAGCATCAGTAGAATCTAAATCTAAGGTAAGAATAGGAGGTTCAGTAATAGTGTAGAAAGTATCTAAAGTGCAGTTTTCAGGATTTGTAATAGTAACATTATAAACTCCACCTTCTAAATTTGTAATAGGATTTGTTGCACCTGTATATCCATTTGGTCCACTCCAATTATAAGTATAAGGGATAAGGTATTTTATTGTCAATTTAGGGTGCTGGGTTTGGTCTGTAGATTCTCTCGAAAAATATTCTGTTTCATAACCTAAAGAATGTAGTTGAAAGGATATTTTTTGATCGCCAGCAAACTCTGTTGCTGTTTGTGTGTTTAGTGCAGGGTCTGAATTATTTCCTACTTGAATTCCTGGGGTATTGTTATACCACAACCACCAGAAACCAATATTTGTACCTGAAGAAATTGGTTGATTATTGTAGTTAATAGTATTTTCTTGCCACGAGTCATCAGCAACAAACTGAGTATAACAATTCCCATTTCCACCATTAGCCCAGCCTCTAAAAGCTGTCATTTCCAATTCTGTACCAACTAAAATTGAACCGGTAGGAATCGAACTTAAATCATATCTTAAATAAGTGTAATTCTCTTCAGTTCCACCAGATGCTGGCCAGTCAGGATGAACCAATAGTGTTGTATTTGACCCATAATTATTAGTGGCCCCGAATTCATAGGTATAAGAATCGGCTTCTGGATAAATGGTTATTTCTGCAGTATCACCAAACAAATGGATTTCACCATTATTACCTCCAAAACAGGAGATATTAAAAATGGAGTCTGAGATACTTATATCATTAGAAAAATTAACATTTATACTATCTCTTCCTGTGCATCCATTAGCGGTTACATCTACCCAAAATAGACCACTATTGGCAGCATTAAAAGTCGGGTTTGTAGAGGCATCTTGCCAACTGTATGTCGCTGCTGCAGTTGTGGCATCTAATGTTGCTGATAATCCTTGACAAGTATCAATGTCAGGACCTAGATCAATAGTTAATCCTGGATTTATAGTGATAATTATTGTATCTGTTGCAGTACATAGTGGGGAAAATGAGATGTCATCAATAGCAAAGTCATTACCCCCTCCAGCTAAACTTTGATTAACGATACATATTTGAGCTGAAGTTGCTACACCAGAGTTCCATAGTTCAAAGAAGTTCTGCCAAGGGCAACCAGCGGTTGTTGGTGAAAAAGTAGCTCCAATTTGTAAGCCATTAATAAAAAACGACAATTGGGCTGGATTAGGGAGGTCATAATTTTGAATCCATGTTGAAAATTCATAATCAGTATTAGCTGTAACAGCAATGGTTTGACACCAAACATTTTGGTTGGCAATACTCGCCCCATTTACCACCATCATGTTTCCAGTTCCTGTAGTATGATCAGTACAACTTGAAAAATTGTTGTGAGCAAGATTTGCATTTGTCGTTACTAAATAAGTTCCTGGATTTGATATTGGACCCCAAGTTCCACCAGTACCAACAGTATAGTCTGTTCCAAAACCTGTATTACCTAGGGTAAAATCTCCGTTAGAAACCAAGTTTGTACCAAGGGTAGAAGCTTCTACCCAAAAAGTTCCAGCTGTAGAAGCAGTAAGTGTTTGGTTAGTAGAATTATCATTCCATAAATAATGATCAAAACCTGTTGTTGCATCTAAAGTAATTGATTGACCAGAGCAAAAGGAAGTGTCATTGCCAAGGTTAATTGTTGCACCAGCTTGGATTGAGACTGTGACACTTGCAGTGTCTGAACATCCTGCAGCATCCATAACTATATAATAAGTTCCAGCTGTTGTAATATTTGTTGGATTTGGTTCTAGAATAGAGGCGGATGCATCTTGCCAATATGTTACCGAACCGCCAGAAGTGTTATTATCAATAAACGAAGTTGTAATGTCAGCAGTGTTATTACCACAACTAAGAACTATGTTGGTTGTTGTTAAATTTGGGCCTGAGGTTACATTTGTGGTAACAGTATTAGTAGAGTCGGGACAACCGCCAACCCCCAAGACTGTATAGGTGTAGGTTCCGTCTGTCATTAGAGCAGGATCAAAATAACCTAAACTACCACTAGATAAAACAGAAGGCCCAGTCCAAACTCCAGCTGTTCCCATTGGAATAGGTAAGCTATCGAATAAAGAAATTTGAGATGAACTAGAACACATAAAAATAGCGTTATCCGTAGGGTCTGGCACACAAAGTTGGAGTGATAAATCGTCCATTTGAAAATCATTACTGCCAATGCCCCCCGCAATGTTGTTTCTTATCACGAATGTAAGAGTAGATGTAGTTGGCGTTATAGATCCAATAGTTTGGAAAACCCAAGTAGAAAATGAGTTATAGATAGCAATCGGAGTTCCACTAATATTTGTGCCATCATAGACATATGCTGTATAATCAGAACCAGCTGTTCCTCCAATCCATGCAGTAAACTGGTAGTCATGACCAGGACAAACGGTGTATGGTCTGCTATATAAATCAAGTTGTGCTGGAAATCCATTTTGCACATTTAACCAAAGACCTAAACCTCCATTGTATGCACCTGCACTGTGCGTTCCACTCCCATAAATAAGACTAGCATCAACATAGGGTATTGGCATAGCACCTTCAAAATCGTCAAAATCTTGAGTAACCCATGTGCATTGAGAGAACGCTCTATTACTGTAGAGTGAGCTGATTATGATAGCTAGATATAGAAAGATTTTTTTTTGAATAATTAATTTAATCATTTGATTCTGAATTATACCTAAACCGTTTTAGTTTTTTGCCAGTTATAGGGTGAATAATTATTGTTGTAATAAAGACGAAATAAAAAGTTAAAAAGTTGCTCGTTAATTAATTGTAGCAACAGTTTTTTATTATAAAATTTCCTTTTAACTGTAAGTATAATTTTAACAACATTTTGGATTGTTATGCTTCATTATTTCATTTTTATAATTTTCTGGATGAATTGATTTTTTTCGTTGAAAACTTTTATGAAATAAGTTCCGTTAGGAATAGATTCATCTAAAGAAATATTAAGTGTTGGTATTTCATTTTCTATGAAAAGTGATTTGATATTTCGACCTAAATAATCTACCACCTGTATATTAATAGGCAAGTCCCATTCTTTAGGAATAGTTGCTATTAAGTTAGTGTTAAATGGATTTGGAAAAATTGAAATTTGCGATTTTTCATCGCACCCCGTTACGATTGTATTATGATATTCAAACTTTCCATCAAAATCAGTTAGCGTCAATATGTAATAATACATGCCATTTGGTGGATTGTCATCGAATAATTCAAATCCTAGGCCTCCGCCAATACTAATTTTTAGCACATAACTACTACCTACATTAAGATTAGTTGAGGTAGTCTTGTAGTCGGTGTAGACAGAACATCCACTTGTATTGTTTATAGAATTAATATCAATATTTGTAATATGATCTGTATTTCCAAAAGTTGGTTTGCATGAGCCTTTTGCAGCTCATGCTGGGCAAGAGGCTGTTTCATATGTTCCGAGAGCGGCAACTGGATTATGAATAGTAGTAATTGTGGCTTAAGTACCATCAAATAATTCAACTCTCATTTTAGTTGGACAATTAGTTGGCCAACTTCCTGCGGCTGTTTTTGTTATGGCAATGATATCACTTATAGATGCGGAAAAGATGAAGTCTTCAGGACCAGCAGAATTAGTGGCCATAGCAAGATTGGTAAGTGCAGGTTTTACAATTCCATTAACGGACACAGTAATCCTTTAGCCATTCCAACCATCGCCATAGGTGTCAGTTAAACAGACAGTATGATCGCATTGAGGAAATATCGAAGAGTACATCATTATAAATAAAAAATATATACAATTCGACTTTATAGGTCTTAGTAGTTGGTTCATTTACTAAGTGGGTAAACATATGAACGGGTAAACTTTTAAAGGTTCAGGTTTTATTATATAATAAAAGTAAAGAGAAAAAGAGCTAGCTTATTTTATCTAAATTTAGACTAAAGGTACTCTGTGTTTTTTTTAAACATTTGAAAAAAAATGTTAATTTTTCAGCAGCGGAAATTGGAGGTTTTTTACGGATTATTTGGCATTATTTTTTACTGCATTTGGTTTAATGCTTCTAATGCTAGCGATATCTGTTGACGTTAACTTAAGCATGAAAAGACCATACATTTATTTCCCTTTTAAAAGGTGGTTTTTTACTTCTAATTTATTAAAAAATAAGGTTTACTTTATCTATGTCTGACTGAAGAACTTCTGCAATCAACTTTAAGCCCCTCATTTGAGTTTTATTGACTTTTTTACCATTTTGAAAAATTTCTTTAATTATTTTAAATATTGACTGTAATTTTTGAGAATTAAATGTATTTCAGTGATTCCCAAAAGTGCATTGTTATAAGATTCTGGAATTCTGTTTTTTGTCAATTTAGCATCTATTTCCATATTGAGAAGAGCTTTTTCTTAGTCCTTATTTTGAAAATGGATTTGACCTAGATTTCTCGTAGCTAATCCATAGATATCACTGTGGTTTTTTATAACGTTATTAAAGTCAATTGTTTTAGTGTAATAAACTTTAGCTGAATCTGCCTGCTTATTCAAATAAAAGGTAAAACCAATATTGTTATAGGTTCTAAGTAATAAATAGTTGTCTCGGATGGTATGGTTTGAGGATCTGTAATCTAAACCTAATTTCATATAGAAAACTGAAGAATCATATTATTCTGCAGCGTTAAAATAGGGCATTAAAGAAAGGTAGTTAGAGGTGGGTTTTGAATTAACTTTTGCAGCCATAAAAGTTTTAAGCTTAGCATAATTTAATGCCTTATCGAAACCTCCTATTTTGAATAAATTGCTGGAGAGTGCACTATAAATTTGCAGACTATCTTTTGAAAATAATTTATTTTTAGAAGATAAATATTCGAATGATTTTTTTTATTGCATGTTCTGGATATTTAATTTTTGAGAGGTCTTTTATTTCCTCAGGGCAAACTCATACTTTTTCTTTTTCAAGGTTAGATCTAAAAAAAACACTC
>CAJWVX010000195.1 GCA_913048175.1 uncultured Flavobacteriales bacterium
TAATTAATCATCGAATTTTAGAATAACACTCTCGTTTAACGGGGGGCAAAACATCATACAGCGCTTTTAAAGGAACCGAATTATGACTATCATCTTCATGAATTTTAAATTGAAAAGCTAAGTCATCTGCTTTTTTGAGTAAAAGCTCATTATAAAACTGTGTTTGACTCATTCGAATTTCAGAAGAATCTATTTTTGAATCACTATTATGAGCAGAAGCCATAAAAAACGATTTTGTATTTGATAAATCAGGATTAATATTGTTTTTTAGTTTATCAACGTATTCATAATTGTTCCACCATAATGAAGGATCGATAGATATAAAAGCACCAAAAGGGGGATTGTTGGCTAATAAAATGTGATTGGCTAAGAGACCACCTAATGACTGGCCTACAAAAACTTTTAAGTTTAATGTTGAATATGTTTTATCTATTTCAGGTAAAAGCTCATCATTTATAAATGATAAGAACTTTTCGCCACCTCCACTTTTTGCAAATCGTTCGGTTGGAGTTCCTTCCCAATCCGTTCCACTAAAAGTAGGAGATAAATCTCTTGTTCTGTCTGTATTAGGAATAGCAACAACTATCATTTCAGGTATTAATCCATTACTACTCATAAATTGAATAGCTCCTATTACAGAATGAAAATGATAACCTCCATCTAATAAAACTAAAACGGGATATTTCTTTTGGTCTGAAGAATCATTTTTTCGAACATATGACTCTGGTGTATAAATAAGATATTCTCTTTCTTCATTTAGTGATTTTGAGAATATTGATTTAATCTCGCCAATTTCTATAGATGCAGGTTTTACTTCTTTTTCTATAATGTTTTGCGTTGGAGCTTTACATGAAAATAACTCAATAATTAATAGATAAAAGCTAAATTTAATAACGTTTTTAAAGGGAATCACACGATTTTTTGAAATTAAAATCAAAATTAAAGAATATCATAAAAAGGAATAAGAAATCATTGTTAAACTTTCATAATTTAACCAACTGTAATCTATGGACATTGTTAAAGAAATATTAATTGAAACATTTGGTAATGATAAATCAGTACAGGATGTTGTAAAGCAAGATTCTAAAAAAGAAGAAAGATTAAAGAACTTGTTAGATTATGCCTTATTTAAAGGTGAAAGTCAGGGAGAAATTTATTTAAACAGGGCTAAAACAGCTTGTGCTATTGTTATTGATTCTGAAAAGAGAATATCTTTACTTCAAACCGTTTTTTTGAATTTTAAACTGGCTTATTCTGTAGTTGGTTTTATTAATTTTTTTAGAGTTCTAAAAAGAGAAACAATAATTCAGAGGTTTTATCCATCTTCGCCATATTTATACCTTTGGTTTATTGGGGTTAAAGGTTCTGAAAAAGGTAATGGTGAAGGAACAAAACTTATTAAAGAGATTATTGATAAAAGAAATGGTAAATCCATTTGCTTAGTATCATCTAACGAACGTAACTTTTCTTTTTATGAAAGGAATGGGTTTAAGAGTGTTGCCAACCTTACTAAAGAAATGGGGTATAGTTTACGCATTTATCGTTATCGCTAAAGCGCTAACTCAAAATAAACCACACTTTTATCGGGGTTGTTGTAGTATTTTGGAATTTCATAAAATCCTAAATCCTTATACAATTGCATCGCATTATTAAGTTTAGGTATTGTATCTAATCTCATTTTTAAATAACCTAACTCTTTACTTAATTTAATGAGTTCAGCGCAAATTATTTTACCTAGGTTATAACCTCTAAACTCCTCATAAACAAAGAGGCGTTTCATTTCACAAACACCTGTTTCTATAAACCTTGTTCCAACACCACCAGCTATCTTACCATTTATGGTAGCATAAATAAAACTACCATTAGGCTTTCCATACATTTTATCAAAATTTTTAAATTCATTATCAATTCCTTGATAATGTAAATCAAGCCCTAACCAATCCATATAGTCTTTGGATAGCTTTTTAGCGGAATTAAAATGAGCTGGGGTATTACAAATAATTAGTTCTGGTTTTGTCATGATATTTTCAAAAATAATATAAAATAGGATTAAAAAACGCCAATAATTATTATATTTATGTTACGAAAATAAATTTATTATGGAAACTGTAGACAATAGAGATGCTATCTTTAAATTAGAAGAAATTTATAAATACAAAGACTTAATTGAAAGCTCAGATAGAGATTTGATTAAGTCAATAATTTTTAAAAATGGAGAAGAGTCAACAAAACTGCACCAAGAATTTTTAAGACTAGTTGGACAGGAAGTCGATCATAAATTAAACAAGGAAGAGTTTAAAGTGTTAAAAGATCAATTGATGCGAGAAATGAAGAAGTTTTTAGAGAACTAAAACAGTTTTTATTCTAAGAAAGAACTAAAGTCATCATCAGATTTTAATTCATAGAATTCTTGTTTATGTTTAAAAACTCTTGCTTCTTTATCTCCAATTAAATTGATATTATCTTGCTCAATTTTAAGCATAGTTCCTTCTCTTAATCCGATAACAGAAATAGATGGGTTTACTTCTAAAAACTCTAATAACCTTTGCTCTCTGGTTTCTCCATTGTGCCCTGGAGGATTTCCATGAATGTAATGCGGGTTAATTTGAAATGAGACTAGGTTTAAAGCATTAAATGTTGGCGGACAAACTATCGGCATATCATTGGTAGTCTTAATAGTAGGACAAGCCAAATTTGAACCAGCACTCCAACCAATATATGGTGTTCCGTTTTTAACTACTGTTTGAATTTTTTCTAATAAATCATTCTCATAAACTTCATTTAATAATTTAAATGAATTCCCACCACCAACCATAATAGCATCAGCTTCTTCAATAGCTTTTTTTTTGTCAGCATATTGGTGTATACTTTTAATTTCTATAGCACTATTATCTAATCCTTTTTGAACATTATTTAAATATTCTTCGTAAGGAAATGTAACCGCAGCAAAAGGAATAAAAACAACATTTTTAGCATTATTTTTTGCTAAAAAAGTATTTATATCTGCTTTACAGAACTGTAAATAAGGTTCTCCAAAAAGAGTCGAATTACTAGATAATAATAGTTTCATAAATCAAATTTTAAGTCTATCAAATATAGAAATTAAAGCTTAGTCTTAAGAGATTCTTCTAACAAAGATATCATATCGTATTACTGCTCTAAACTTTAAACCCTAGTAAGCAAATATCATCTATTTGTTCTAAATCTCCTTTCCAGTTTTCAAGTGTTTCAGCCACTATTTTTAATTGGTTTTGAATAGTTTTAGAATGTATCTTTAGTAACATTTCTCTAAACTGCTTAGTCTTAAATTTCTTTCCTTTTTCTCCACCAAATTGATCAGGATAACCATCTGTGTGAAGATAAATTACATCTCCTTTTTGTAATTCTATTTCTTGAAGCGTAAATGTTTTTTCAGTTTGAATGTATTTACCAATTGGCATTCTGTCCGCTTTTAAAATATTAAGTTCATTATTTCTACAATAATAAAAAGGATTATAGGCTCCAGAAAACTGAAGGATATTAGTGGTCTTATCCCAAACACAAAGACTAATATCCATGCCATCTCTAACTTCTTCAGATTTATTATGTAATGCTTCTTTAACAATATCGTTTACTTTATTAAGAATTTTTTCTGGAGAATATAAATTGTATTCTTTTACAGCGCTTGATAAAGCATTACTACAAATTACACTCATAATAGCTCCAGGAACTCCATGACCTGTACAATCTGCAACAGCAAAAATCAATTTATCACCAATTTTTTCTAACCAATAAAAATCTCCTGCAACGATATCTTTTGGCTTATAGAATAAAAAACTATCAGGTAAACATTCTTTTATTAATTCGGATGAAGGTAAAATGGCATTTTGAATTCTACTCGCATAATTAATACTGTCTGTTATTTCTTGTTTTTGAGCATGTAACTCTTCATTAATCTCATTAATTATTTTGTTTTTAGAACGTATTATCTTTAATCTTTTTGTTGATATAAAGGATATTAAGAGTAGGATAAGCGCAACAAAAACAATTAAGCCAATAATGGTATTTTTCCATTTGTTTTTTTCATTTTCAATAAAAAGTTTTCTTTCAGATACAACTTTTTCTCTTTCAATAATTTTTTCAGCTTCGTAAATACTTTCTTGCTTAAGTAACTGCTTAGATTGTTCAGTACTTTCAACTTTACCTTTTAATAAAAGGTGTTTTTTAAGATAAAATAAACTACTATCTGTTTTATGAACGTTATCATATAGTAAATGAAGTTTGTGATAAAGGTTTAACTCCTCACTTTTGGCTCCAATATGTTTAGAAAGGATTAAAGCTTTTTGGTAATCCTCTAAAGCAGCATCAGATTTTTCTGTCTTTACATTTACGTCTGCCATTCCCCATAAGCCGTAAATCATTCCAAACTTATTATCAACCTTATTATTTAATAGATGAGATTTTTTATAATAATTAAAGCTAGAATCAAGTAATGCAGCAGCACCATTTTTATTATACAATTCAAGGTAAGTATCCCCTAAATTTATACTGGCAATAGATTGTCCAATTACATCTCCACAAATTTGAAAGTTTTCAATTGTTTTATTAAAATAAAAAAGAGCAGAGTCTAATTCATTTTTAATTAAGGAGATATTACCAAGGCTATTAAAAGAAACTCCTAATTCTCTGGTATTACTTGTTTGGTTTAGATTAATCGATTTTAAGACATTTTTATATGCAAGAGGGTAATCTTTCATTTTAAAATACAGTTTACTTAACCTGTTATGGTTTTGAACTAACATGTTGTTAGAACTTATATCTTCTGCAATTTTTAAAGATTTATAATAATAGTCTGATGCTTTACTAAAATCACCTTTATCATAATAATCATTACCTAGCATAAGGTTTGTAAAGGCTAAGTTGTTATTATTAATATTATTAGTTTCAGCAATTTTTAATGCTTTATCATGGTAGAACAAAGCGCTATCATATTGGCTTTTATGCCAATAAACATAACCGATATAGTTAAAGGTAATTATTGCTTGGTTAATAGATTGTTCTGAAGTATTAAGTATTTGAGCCTGATATAAAAACTCTAAGGAATTTGGATAGTTACTAATGCTTTCATAATAAATTCCCAAGTTATTAAGAGCTTTTATTCTCTCTAAATTATCGGCTGAATTTTCTAAATTCAATTCAAGTTGATTAATACCTATTGTGTCACCTTTTGCTAAGCAGTAACTAAAAAGGATTATAAATATTAAAAGGATTTTCATTATTAGGAAAGAACTCAAGCAAATATA
>CAJWVX010000196.1 GCA_913048175.1 uncultured Flavobacteriales bacterium
ATATTTTCAGAAAAGTATGCTGCAATTATAATCAAACACAGAGATAAAATTGGAGGCTTTACCTCTAAAGAACAACTTAATGATGTTTGGAATATGACAGCAGAAACCTATAATGGATTCATTAATCAACTTATAATTGGCAAATACGAACCTAAAAAGATAAACATAAATACTTCCACTGCATCTCAACTTCAAGCGCATCCGTTTATAGATTGGAAAACTGCTAATGCTATTTTTAAGTATCACAAAGCTAATGGTAATTTTAAAGAAATTGCAGATATAAAAAAGATACATCTTATTAATAAGAAAACTTATCTTAAGATTGCACCTTATTTAATAATAAAATAATCCTATAATAATCGCCTTTATAGGCACAATATATGAAAAGAATATATAGTTCTCACTGGTCAGATTACGAATTAATTGATGCTGGAAATGATAAAAAAATAGAGCGTTGGGGAGATATTATAACCATTCGTCCTGATAGAAATGCCTACTTCTCTCCTATCCAAACAATAAAAGAATGGAAAGATAAAGCGCATTTTGAATTTATAGAAGAAACAAGTAGTAAAGGTAACTGGAACACACTTAAAAATAATACACCTAAAGAGTGGCAAATAAACTATAAAAATTGTGTTTTTAATCTAAGATTAACTCAGTTTAAACATTTAGGAATTTTTCCAGAACAACAAACTAATTGGGATTTTATTAAATCAAATATTAAACCTGAAGAAAAATTTCTAAATTTATTTGCCTACACAGGAGCAGCTTCATTAGTCGCCAATGCTATAAAAGCAGATGTCTTTCATTGTGATTCTGTAAAACAAGTTATTACTTGGAGTAAAGAAAACATGAAAAGTTCTAATCAAGAAAATATTCATTGGGTATTTGATGATGCTTTGAAGTTTGCAACCAAAGAAGTAAAAAGAGGAAAGAAGTATGATGGGATAGTAATGGATCCTCCAGCTTTTGGAATAGGTGCAAAAAAAGAACGTTGGAAAATAGAAACCAAATTTCCAGAGTTAGTTAAAGTAGCAAGTGAACTGCTAACAAATAAAGGTTTCTTAATAATTAACACCTACTCACCAAAATTAAAAGAAGAAAAAATATATGATATTATAAAAGAATATTTTCCAACCAAAAAAATAGATATAAATAAACTTTCATTAAAAACTACTACAGGGAAAACTCTAGAGTATGGAGAACTTACACGGGTATATTAAAATTTATAATATGATAGAAACAAAATTAAAAGATATTATTAGAGATGTTCCTAATTTTCCTAAACCAGGAATTATATTTAAAGATATTACACCTATTTTATTAGACCCTCAATTAACAAGAGATATAATTAATCAAATTATAGATCAAGTAAAACCATTAAACTTAGATGCTATTGTTGGTATTGAAAGTAGAGGGTTTTGGTTTGGTATTATGTTGGCCAACAAACTAGAAATTCCCTTTATTCCAATTCGTAAAAAAGGGAAACTGCCATATAAAACAGTTTCTTACAGTTATAGTTTGGAATATGGATCTGCCGAAATAGAAATGCACGAGGATGAAATCAAGGAGAATTGGAATGTACTCATTCATGATGATTTATTAGCTACCGGAGGAACTGCATGCGCTGCTGCTGAATTAATACAAATGCAAAACGGTAATGTAGCAGGGTTTTCCTTTGTTGTAGCTTTAACATTTTTAAACGGTTCGGAAATATTAAAAAAATATTCAGAAAATATATTTAATTTAGTCAGCTATTAAAAGGAAAACTATGGATTTCGAGATAAATGAGAATCAACAAATGATTGCACAAATGGTGCGAGATTTTGCAGAAAAGGAGATTAGACCAAATATATTTCAATGGGATCATGAAGAACATTTCCCAATAGATGTTATGAAAAAAATGGGAGAACTTGGGCTCTTAGGAATTTATATTCCTGAAGAATACGGTGGTTCAGGATTTGGTTACTTTGAATATGTTACAGCTCTTATTGAGTTAGGTAAGGTTTGTGGAGGTATTGGATTGAGTGTTGCCGCACATAACTCCTTATGTACTGGACATATATATTACCACGGAAGTGAAGAACAAAAAAGAAAATATTTACCTAAATTATCTTCTGGAGAATGGATAGGAGCTTGGGGTTTAACAGAACCAAATACAGGATCTGATGCCATGAGAATGAAGGCCACAGCAGTAAAAGAAGGGAAGGAATGGATAATCAATGGAACGAAAAGTTGGATAACACACGGTTTATCTGGAGATGTTGCTGTTGTATTAATTCGAACAGGTGAATTGTTAGACAGTAAAGGTATTACCGCTTTTATTATCGAAAAAGGAACACCAGGATTTTCTGCGGTTAAGATAAAAGATAAATTAGGTGTAAGAGCCAGCGAAACTGCAGAATTAATATTTGAAAATGTTAGGGTACCTGAAGAAAATGTTATTGGTGCAGTTGGAATGGGATTTGTTCAAGCCATGCAGATTTTAGATGGTGGCAGAATATCAATTGCTGCATTGAGTTGTGGTATTGCCAGAGGAGCTTATGAAGCCTCTCTAAAATACGCTAAAGAAAGAGAACAATTTGGTAAACCGATTTCAGAATTCCAAGCTATTGCATTTAAATTAGCTGACATGGCAACAGAAGTTGATGCCGCTGAACTCCTCACATTTCAGGCAGCAGACATGAAAAATAAAAAACTTTCAATGACCAGCCAAGGAGCCTTTGCTAAATATTACGCAAGTGAAGTTTCGGTTCGATGTGGGAATGAAGCTGTTCAAATAATGGGCGGCTATGGCTACACAAAGGAATACCCTGCTGAAAAATTTCTGCGCGATGCTAAACTAATGACTATTGGAGAAGGAACCTCCGAAATACAAAAAGTAGTTATTTCTAGAGAAATTTTAAAGTAACTTTTGGTATTATAAATTTAATTACTAAATTTGCAACCCTTAATAAATTAAAAAGTAAGAAAATGATCATTATTCCTATTAAAGAAGGAGAGAACATCGAAAGAGCTCTTAAACGTTACAAGAAAAAATTCGAAAGAACTGGAGCACTTAAAGAATTAAGAAGAAGAAAGCAATTTGATAGACCATCTGTAATTAACAGAGAAGCTATGCAAAAAGCAATATATATTGAAAAATTAAGAAAAGCTGAAGAGTAATATTTCTTAACTTTCTACTTTATTAAGTAGTTTATTTTTATAATTTTAGAATTAATAATTCGTTATAAAAATAAACTACTTTTTTTATGCCTCATATTTTATCATTTTGTGATTATCTTTTACATCAGAAAAGATATTCACCACATACTATTACTGCTTATAAAAAAGATTTAGATCAATTTAATCAATTTTTGGTTTCTGATTTTGAAATTCAAGACATTAAAAAGGTAAACTCATCTATTATAAGATCTTGGATTGTTCATTTAATTGAAAATGAAATTTCTGCAAGAACAATAAATAGAAAAATTTCAACACTAAAGTCTTTCTATAAATACCTTTTAAAAAACAAAGAATTAGTAATTAGCCCTTTATTGAAAGTTCTCACGCCTAAAACATCAAAACGTTTACCGGTATTTATAGCAGAAACAGATATCCAGAATTTATTTAAAGACGTTATATTCGATAATAATTTTGAAGGGATTCGTGATAAGTTAATTTTAGAAATTTTTTATGCTACAGGTATCAGATTATCTGAACTTGTAAACCTGAATATTAATTCAGTAGATTTTAATAATTCTACTATTAAGGTATTAGGAAAGAGAAATAAAGAACGGTTAATTCCATTCGGAGAAAATATAAAAAAAACTTTAGTAGGTTACTTAGATAAACGTAAGCAAATCTCAACAATGAGCCATACTCTATTCTTAACAAAAAAAGGAGAAAAAATTTACACAAAACTTGTATATAGAATCGTAAATCATTATCTTGGTACTGTAACAACAGCAAATAAAAAAAGCCCACATGTTCTTAGACATACATTTGCTACTCATATGTTAAATAATGGCGCAGATCTAAATTCGATAAAAGAAATTTTAGGTCATGCAAATCTAACAGCTACACAAGTTTATACTCATAATTCAATCGAGAAGCTAAAAAACATTCACAAACAAGCACATCCAAAAGCTTAGTAAAAAATAGTTAAAAGAGATAACAAAAAAGATTTTTCAACGTATTAGGAGAATCATTATAATAACCTCTATCACATTTAGGTTTTAAATAAGATAGAGTTGTATAAATTATTAATTATTAAAACGCAGTATTATGAAAGTAAATTTAAAGGTAAGTTCAGTGCATTTTGATGCAGATAAAAAGTTGATAGAGTTCATTCATGAGAAAGTTGATAAGCTTGCTACACACTTTGACAAGATAATTGATGGTGAAGTGATCTTAAAAGTAGAGAACTCTAGCGATGATGAAAATAAAGTTGCAGAAATAAAGCTATTAATTCCTGGTAGCGATATGTTTGCAAAAAAACAGAGCAAATCCTTTGAGGAAGCGACAGACATGGCAGTTGAAGCTTTAAGAAGACAACTTAAAAAACACAAAGAAAAGATAAGACAAACATAAAATTTAAATAAATAATATTTTTTATTTGTTAAACACAAAATATTTAGTACATTTGCAGACCTTTTCAAGGAAAGGTCTGCTTTTTTATACTAGCTAATAGTATAGACAAACAGAAAAAAAGCCGATGTAGCTCAGCTGGCTAGAGCAGCTGATTTGTAATCAGCAGGTCGTGGGTTCGAGTCCCTCTATCGGCTCAATAAAACACTTAAAATGTTAAGTGTGAATTTTGAAAAAATTGAAATTCGTTGGGGGAATACTCAAGCGGTCAACGAGGACAGACTGTAAATCTGTTGGCTTAGCCTTCGAAGGTTCGAATCCTTCTTCCCCCACAACAAATTAAATAAAGTAAACTTTATTTAGATGAATTTAAAAGCGAGAGTAGCTCAGTTGATAGAGCGTCAGCCTTCCAAGCTGAGGGTCGCGGGTTTGAGCCCCGTCTCTCGCTCTTTTAATTCAGTACATCAGCAAAAGCCGATGTAGCTCAGCGGTAGAGCACTTCCTTGGTAAGGAAGAGGTCACGGGTTCAATTCCCGTCATTGGCTCTATTATTATATTGCAAGTTAAAATAAAATAAAATAATAAAAAATAAAATCATGGCTAAAGAAACTTTCGACCGTTCTAAACCTCACTTAAACATTGGAACAATTGGTCACGTGGATCACGGTAAAACAACATTAACTGCTGCTATTACAGTTGTATTAGCAAA
>CAJWVX010000197.1 GCA_913048175.1 uncultured Flavobacteriales bacterium
TCTGTATCTAAAAAAACTAGTTCCTCTAAAGATTCCTCCTCTTGCTTTAATTGTTCTTTGGCCATAACTAGAACATCCTCTAATTCATATAAACGATTTAAGTTTTCGAGATATTGACGAGCATACTCTTTCACAAAAGAGGTGCTATACTCTTCAGATAGCGCATTAGTTAAAGTTGATTTCCCAGTAGATTCTGGACCTGTTATTACAATTAGCTTATCCAATCTTAACTACTTTTAATTTTTTCCATTGCCAATAGCCGTAAACTACCAATACTGTATAAATTAACATTAGAGCTGCATAAATCTCTAATTCTCTTGTAAAATAAAGGTATGTTGACACCGCATCAATAACCAACCAATAATACCAATTCTCAATCCACTTTTTAGCCATTAAATATGTTGCAATAAAACTAAATACGGTAGTAAATGAATCAATCAAGGGTTTTTCTGCTTCCTTAAAGAAATAGGTTAATCCAAAATATAAAAGGACTGAAACTATAGTTCCAGAGGAAATTAGTTTAATATGAGTTGATAATTTATGCTGATAAACCTCATCAATTACTTTTTGTTTCTTCCATTGTATCCAACCATAAACCCCAGCAAAAACATAAAACACATACAAAACTGCTTCAGCATATAGCTTAGCATATTCAACAAATAAATACACACTCAGTAATGAGCCTATTATTCCAAAAATCCAACAAGAAATTTTGTTTTGAGCCATTAAAACGGTGTACAACACTCCGAATATAACTGCAACAATTTCGAGCAGAAATGCTACGTTATCAAATACCCAAGTCACCATTCAATACTTTCATTACAAAAATTGCTTTACCGTATTTTTCAAAAGAGAATTTAATTTCTTTTTGAAGAATATTCATTACCTCATCATAATCACCAACAACATGCGTGCTAGTTGCGTTTGTTTTTACAGTAATATTTTGATGACCATTTAATCGCCCAATAAAATCTAAAATTGGTGGTTCGTAATCTGCATTTAACGGATACTTACTTAACTCTACTGTTGTTTTCATAATTGATATAAAACAGCCTTAGAAATGGAAGTGGACAATTGCCCCTCAATTACTTTTCCCTTCGTCTGCATTATCAGTATCAGGTCAAAAGGGTATAATCTCAGTCTATTTTATATCGGACACCCCTAAAGCTTTTTCAAAAATAGCCATTAACAAGGAGACCTTTCCTAAAGGGACAGTTAATTTAAAGCTCTAATTTGTTCAAGTAACTTTTCAACAGAAGGAACACTGGCCTCTCTATTTATTATTTTTTGATTTTTATCAATTATCAAAAATCTTGGCAGCTTAGAATAACTATGATAACTCCCATTCTCTATATCAATATTAGTCACAAACCAAATTACTGGATGATTTTCATCATACCCTGCAAAATATTGAGCTTCTTTATTTATTCCTTTTACCTCTAAAAATGCTAACCATTCTTTCGGAAAATTATCAACAGATATTGAAATAAATTTTAAAGTATCGTTTTGATACTTCTCTTTTAACTCATGAAAATACGGTGCTTCTTTTAAACAAGGAACACACCATGTTGCCCAAACATCAATGATTAAGTTAACGCCTTTAAATTCCGAAATATTAACCTCAGAAAGTGTGGAACTCAACAACGAAAATTCAGGAACAGTTTCTCCAACAATAGTAGAGTCATACCTAGCCTTCTCTAAATCTGTCATTTCTGCTCTTTGCTGAGAAAAGCAGTAACAGCTTACAAACAGAAATAATACCATTAACAATCTATTCATAATTCAACTTATTTTAACACTAATTATCCTTCCACCACTGAATCTCATCAATAATAGGATTTTTCATATTAACTTCAGAACCTATTTGAGGAACAACTATTTCTACCTTTAATTCTTTGGCTTTTTTAATAACACGTTCTACAGGGTCGGTCCATTCATGCAATGCTAATTTAAATGCTCCCCAATGAATTGGCATCATCCTCTTAGCCTCTAAATCAACTGCAGCTTGAGCTGTTTCTTCAGGAAACATATGAATATCACTCCATAAATCATTGTACTGACCACATTCTATCATCGCAAAATCAAATGGTCCGTACTTTTCACCAATGGCTTTAAAATGATTGCCATAACCACTGTCTCCACTAAAAAATATGTTCTCCTTTTCAGATTGAATAACCCATGAAGCCCAAAGTGTATTCATCCTATCTGTCATCCCTCTACCAGAAAAATGTTGAGCTGGGGCACATTTAAAGACTAATCTATCGTGAACAATTTCTTCCCACCAATCTAATTCTTTTACCCTTTCAATAGGAACACCCCACTCTATAAGGTGGGCTCCTAAACCAAGAGGGACGTAAAACATGCCGACCTTATCCTTTAATTTAATAATAGATCCATAATCTAAATGATCGTAATGATCATGAGACAATATAACAACATCTATTTGGGGTAAGCTTTCAATCTCAATAGGTAATTCATTACTAAACCTTTTTGCTCCTAGAGCTGGATGAGGAGCCGGAACGTTACCAAACATAGGGTCAATCAATATGTTCTGTTTTCCTATTTCTAATAAGAAAGTAGAATGCCCGAACCAAACCATTTTAGTTTCTGTTTGGTTCTGAACTATACTTAAAGAGTCTAACTTACTAACCGGAATAGCATTTCCTGGAACAGTATTCGGATGAGGCTTCATATACTCGCGAATTATTTTCGCAAATTGACTAAAGCTCATATCAAGGTTTACATTTTCTTTATTGATAAACTTACCATCAGAAAAATTTTCTGATTTGGCATACTCAACTTTTTGAGCACTTGAGGCTTTCCCTCCAAACTCAGGACTTAATTTTATAAATAGTACCACAACTAACACTATCAATATTATTATCGAAGCTATAATTGAAAGTGCCATTTTTAAAAATCTTTTCATTCCTAAACCAAAACTTACTAAATAACCTTTAACCTAGACTAAAAAATCATTTAACAAACTGTTAAATGTAACACTTGATCTCATAGCTTTAGAAGCTAATTCTGTTGTTGGAAAATAATATCCTTCAATATTATGTGCATTTCCTTGAGACTCTAATAACTCTGTAGTTATTTTATCTTCATTCTGTTCTAAACCTTTAGCCACTGAAGAAAATTGCGATTTTAAATCAGTATCATCAGATTGATTTGCTAAAGCTTCTGCCCAATACATTGCTAAATAAAAATGAGACCCTCTGTTATCAATCTCATTTACTTTACGAGAAGGAGATCTTCTGTTATCTAAGAATTTACCAGTAGCTTCACCTAAAGTATCCGCTAAAATTTGAGCTTTCTTATTTTCTGTAGTAACTGCAACATGCTCTAAAGAAACTTCTAAAGCTAAAAACTCACCTAAAGAATCCCATCTTAAATGACCTTCCTCTAAAAATTGTTCGATGTGTTTTGGAGCAGAACCACCAGCACCAGTTTCAAATAAACCTCCTCCATTCATTAATGGAACAATAGATAACATTTTTGCAGAAGTTCCTAATTCTAGAATCGGGAATAAATCTGTTAAGTAATCTCTTAATACATTTCCTGAAACAGAGTTTGTATCCTCTCCAGATTTTACTCTTTCTAACGTATAACTTGTAGCCACCATCGGAGACATAATTGGCATATCTAATCCAGCAGTATCATGATTTGGTAAATACATGTTTACTTTCTTAATCATTTCTGCATCATGTGCTCTGTTTTTATCCAACCAAAATACAGTTGGGTTTCCAGTAACTCTAGCTCTATTTACAGCTAATTTAATCCAATCTTGAATTGGAGCATCTTTAACTTGACACATTCTAAATAAATCTCCTGACTCAACATCTTGGCTAATTAAAACAGTTCCAGCTGCATCAACAACCTCAACTTTACCAGCTCCTTTTAATTGGAATGTTTTATCATGAGAACCATATTCTTCAGCTTTTTGAGCCATTAACCCAATATTAGGAACTGTTCCCATTGTAGTTGGATCAAAAGCACCATTCTTTTTACAGAATTCTATTGTTGATTGAAATACTCCAGCATAACATCTGTCTGGAATAATCGCTTTAGTATCTTGTAATTCGCCATCATTGTTCCACATTTGACCCGAAGAGCGGATCATTGCGGGCATTGAAGCATCAATAATAACATCACTTGGCACATGTAAATTGGTAATTCCTTTATCAGAATTTACCATTGCAACTTCTGGTCTAATCGTGTAAATTGCATCAATAGCAGCTAATACTTCAGTCTCCATTTCATGACCAGCAATCTTGGTATAGACATCTCCTATTCCATTGTTAGCAGTTATTCCTAACTCGGCAAACAAATCACCATATTCATCAAAGACTTCTTGATAGAAAACTTCTACAATTGCTCCAAAAATAATTGGATCAGAAACTTTCATCATTGTAGCTTTCATATGAACTGAGAACAAAACACCGTTTGATTTAGCATCACTAATTTCTTTCGCTACAAAACTTTTTAATTTATCTAAACTTAATACCGAAGCATCAATAATTTCTCCAGCTAATAAAGGAGTAGAAGCTTTTAACACTTCAACATTACCATCATTGCTAACGAATTGAATTTTAACATCAGATACGGCATCTACAGTTACAGATTTTTCACTTCCATAAAAATCTCCTTCACTCATACTTGCAACATGCGTTTTAGAATCACTTGCCCAAGCTCCCATAGAGTGAGGATTCTTCTTGGCATAATTCTTAACGGCCTTTGGTGCTCTTCTATCAGAATTACCTTCTCTTAATACAGGATTAACTGCCGATCCTAACACTTTAGAATATGTTGCTTTAGTTGCGTCATCACCTGGATAATTAGGAATAGCAAAACCCTTATCTTGTAACTCTTTAATTACATCTTGTAATTGAGGAATTGAAGCCGATATATTTGGCAACTTAATAATATTTGCTTCAGGAGTTTTAGCTAAATCTCCTAACTCAGCTAAAGCATCTCCTATTTTTTGATCCTCAGTTAAACACTCAGGAAAGTTTGCTAAAATCCTACCTGCTAAAGAAATATCTTTTGTTTCAATCTCTACCCCTGAAGAGGCTGTAAACGCTTTTACTATTGGTAAAAATGAATACGTTGCCAACATTGGAGCCTCATCTGTAATTGTATAAATAATCTTTGCCATGTTTTGTCTTTTTGAACCTAAATAATATCTTATAAAATTGAGGTACGAAACTACTGAATT
>CAJWVX010000198.1 GCA_913048175.1 uncultured Flavobacteriales bacterium
AAATGAGTCAGCAATTATCAGAACAAGAATTGGTTAGACGTGAATCGTTAACCAAATTAAGGGCGTTAGGAATCAATCCTTACCCTCAAGCTTTATATCCTGTAACTATTTTATCTAATGCGATAAAGGAAAATTACGAAGAGGGCAAAAAGGTGGTTATTGCTGGTCGTTTAATGAGTAGAAGAAACCAAGGGAAAGCTTCTTTTGCTGAACTACAAGATAGTGCAGGAAGGATACAGGTTTATTTTAATAGAGACGAGATTTGTGTTGGTGAGGATAAAACAATGTACAATCAGGTTTACAAAAAACTTTTAGACATTGGTGATTTTATTGGGATAGAAGGGACAATTTTTAAAACCCAAGTTGGAGAAATTAGTGTAAGAGTTAATATATTTTCTTTATTAAGTAAATCATTAAAACCATTACCATTACCAAAGACAGATGCTGATGGGAATGTGCATGACGCTTTTACAGATCCTGAAATGCGTTACAGACAACGTTATGCAGATTTAGTGGTAAACCCACATGTAAAAGAAGTGTTTATTAAGAGATCAAAATTAATGCACGCTATGCGTTCTTTCTTTATAGAAAAAGGTTACTATGAAGTAGAAACACCAATATTACAACCAATACCTGGAGGGGCTGCTGCTCGTCCATTCATTACACACCACAACTCGTTGGATGTGCCAATGTATTTAAGAATTGCTTGTGAGTTATATTTAAAAAAGACCTTGATTGGTGGTTTTGACGGAGTTTTTGAATTTGCAAAAACATTTAGAAATGAGGGTATGGATAGAACCCATAATCCTGAATTTTCTATGATGGAAATTTATGTCGCTTACAAAGACTACAATTGGATGATGGACTTTACAGAGAAGTTGTTGGAACATTGTGCAATTGCTGTAAATGGAACTACAGAAGCAACTTTTGGTAAGCATAAAATTAATTTTAAAGCTCCTTATAAGAGAGTTACTATGACTCAATCTATAATCGATTTTACTGGGTTTGATATTAAAGACAAATCTGAAGAAGAGTTAGGAGCTTGGTGTAAGGCAAACGGAATTGAGGTTAATGATACCATGGGGAAAGGGAAATTAATTGATGAGATTTTTGGAGAGAAATGTGAAGGGAATTACATTAATCCTACATTCATTACTGATTACCCAAAAGAAATGTCGCCTTTGTGTAAAGAACATAGAGATGACCCGAGTTTAACTGAGCGTTTTGAGTTAATGATCTGTGGTAAAGAATTAGCAAACGCTTACACAGAGTTAAATGATCCAATAGATCAGAAAGAACGATTTGAATCTCAAATAGAATTAGCTAAAAGAGGGGATGATGAAGCTGGAGAGTTTATTGATTATGATTTCTTAAGATCATTAGAATATGGAATGCCGCCTACATCAGGTTTAGGAATTGGAATTGATCGTTTAATTATGTTCTTAACCAATAATGAATCTATACAAGAAGTAGTGCTATTTCCGCAAATGAAACCAGAGAAGAAATCTCTTGATTTAAGTGATGCTGAAAAGGCAATTTTTAATATCTTAAAAGCAACTAATAAAATGGAATTAGGAGCTTTAAAAACAGAAGCTGCATTAAGTGGAAAGCAATGGGATAAAGGGATGAAAGGACTTTCTAAATTAGGCTTAACAAAAGTTGAAGTGGATGGAGATTCTAAATTTTGCGTATTAAAAGCTTAATTATTTCGCTTCCAAATAGGAAGATAGGGATTTTATGACACGAATAACTAATAGTGAAAGCAGCTTAATAATGCTTTCACTGGTCTTTTCTAATTTTAGCTTAGTTACTACTATTAGGTAATATTCAAGAGTGTTTATCTCTAAGTCTTTAGTTGATATTATTACCTTAGGTTAATTGGTTTATAAGTGGAGTATTGAAATTGAAGATATATTTGCACTTTATTAAAAATAAAGTGCTTATAATTATTGTTATTGAGGTTAAGAGTTTATTAGATTTAAAAGCAAAACCTCCTTCTATTGCAACTGTGGTTGGTGTAAAAAAGAAAATAAAAGATTTTAGATTCTAAAATGTCATTAGTGTTTATCCCAAAAATGGCATCAGAAATTAGCTTTTCAACTTTAAGAGGAGTATTTCATTTTATAAGATGTTTAATAGCCTTGCCGAACCCAGATAACATATCTTTTATTTCAATGAAATCAAACACTACTTAAACATCATTGAAATATTCAAAAGGTTGATGGAACTCATACTGATTATAGGATAAAGTATTATTCAATTCCTATTTTAACTAACACTGGTGATTTAAAATGTGTTTTTATTATTAATTTTGTTGCTATGGCACTTAAGACTTACGACCCTTTCCAAAAAAATGAATTTAATCCAGAAACCTGTTTTTTAACTGGTCAAAATTTACATTCCACCGAAGAACAAATCTCAGTTTTTCCTGAATGGGTTCTAGATCGTTACTCTTTAAGAGATCAAATATTTAAGATGTTAGATTATAGCAGTCTTAAGTATCAAGACCTTAAAATTCCTTGTGCCGCAGGCCTTATTGAAAACGCTATAAACCCTTTGGAAAAAGAAATAGAAAAAGCTTTTACGACTGGATATGAAGCTGTAGTGAAAGTGCCAGAAGAACGCTTGTTTCAATGGATGGCAAAACTAATGTATGGTGTTTTATACAACGATATTATTAATGAACAAAAAAAACCGACTATAAAAAAACATGTCAAGAACGTAGCAACGTTTAAATTGTCTCCGTTCTTGCAGGAAAGGTTTACAAAACTTCATTTAATGTTACAATCTTTGGCTGTACCGATGGATTTTAAAGGGACTAAATTGTGGAGCATTCAAATCTTTAAAGTAAAGTATTCTAAAGATGTATTTCATTATAAAGACGAATCTTCAAACTTAAATTTTTCTTTAGGAATGAATGATTTTGGAATCGTAGCCTGTTTGCAAGACAACGGTGCTGTTGGTATTAATCAACAAGAAATGACCACTAAATTTATTAATAAAAAATTGCATCCCGTTCAATTTGAAGAGCTTTGTGCAAGATTCATTTATTCAAATTATTTATTAAATTTTTTGGTTAAATATACATTAGAGTCAACAGAAGAAAAAATAATTCTGGAATCTAGCCCTTTAGTTGGCACGCTAAATAAATCTTTATTTGACCTATGGGATGACAATATGTTCGCACAACTGTTAGCAGGATATTTGAAGCCATGGGGTATCACAAAAGATAAAATTATTACGTTTCCGAATTCTCCGAATAGTTTTTTAAGAAATAATGATACCTATGAAATTGTAGAACCAGAATCTATTAAACTACCATATTAAAAAAATATTTATTAATGTAGCCGTACTCAGCGTATTTTGGAATCTCTAGCCTTGTTGTGACGAATTAATTAATTAAGTTTATAACTTATATATTTGAATTATGGAAAAGAGGAAGTATGAGGATGAATTTAAGGTAATTATTTAGAGATATTAAATTCAGATAGAACAGTTAAAGAGCTGAGTATAGTATTAATTCTGGGATAATAAGAAGTTTTAGAGGAGGGTATGCATCTAAATTTGAATGCTTTTCAGTTAAAATGAAGCCTTTTTTATGCAAAAGCAGTTCTTTTATTGGTGTTTTCTCTCTGTTTTTTAATATTAGAGTCAACTATCCCAGAAATTCGGTATAGATTGTAGCATATTGCCTCCATTAAGTTTTGTGTATGCATTTTCCCCATTCCTCTATATCTAGCAGTACCAGTTCTATAAAAGGCACATTTTAAAAAGTAACAACCCATCATATGAGGGCTTTCCTGTAGTGCTTTTCCCCTTCGAATAGTCTTTCTCTATTCTTCTAGAAATATTTCCCAAATCAATTAAGGAATGTATTTTAGTGAAAAATGTTTTTAACTTTTCTCACTCAAACATCACAAATACTGACAGCTAAAGTAGTCTGTTTTTGTATCTTTATAAACCAAAAATAATTATAACACACTTATAGTTAGTTTTTTGAAGCGCAAAAAGGAGATTTATTTTTGATTTCACCATTTAACAGTCTTGACCTCTTTATTTAAAGCAAGATGGTTATCAAATCAACCATAAAAAACGGAGTAGAATAATAAAAGAAGTAGGCTTTTGAAACTATAAAAGCGAATAAACCGAAGTGGTTCTGGTCGTACGTTTGTGAAATTTAGAGAAGTAAAGACCACTAGAGCATTTGAATGCATAGAAATTGACACAAAGATGTTTTGGATGCCAAAGGCTAGTAAAAAAGGCTTATTTGCTATCTATAATAGATGTTCATACTTGTAAAAGATTATTTTTCTTATTTTAATGAATCAAAACAAGTTAATAACGTTTCTTGCAGAGGTATTTTTAGATTTACAATACACTGATAATATTGTTGTTAGAACTGTTTTCAGAAGTCAGATTATTGTTAAAAGTATTCGTGAATATCTTGGACTAATAGTTGTTAGCAGGAGTTTAAACATTTAGCCGCACCATAAGAAAATACACATACAGTGACTTCTCATGGGAGACTAAAAAAAGAAGTTTTTACATTAGTGTATTATAGAGTTTTTAGCGAGATAGAACAAATCTTAAAAAGATTTTTTTTACAATAATACTAGACTACATGGCTTCTTGGGGCGAATGACTCTAATGGAAAAACGGAGTCAAGACAAACAATTAATTTTAAGGAACAAATTAATAGTTTAATTAATAATCGAAATTTAGAATAACACTCTCGTTTTAGAGGGGCAAAACAGATGATTATTAGAGTATTTTATTTTTTGATCGAATATAGGTTTAATTAGCACATCAAACCCTGAAAATAGTTTCTTGGGGATTAATAAAGTAGTTTAAAATAGACTTCTCCACAAGGTCGAGACGACAGCCAATATAATTATTTCCAAACAAAACAAAGCCTCTCACAAGCTAATGCAAGAGGCTTTCTAATTCATTAAAGACTAAAAAACTTATTTCTTCTTTTTTACTTCGTTATGTTTTTTAGTAGCAATGTTTTTGCTTGCCGCTTTTTGTTTTTGGTTAATTACTGCTTTTTCTTTTTTTGTTACAACACCATCAGCTTTAGCTGCATGTTTTGCTTTTGCAATTTGTTTTTGTTCTGCTCTTAATTTTGTGGCTTCTTTTCTTGTTAACTCACCA
>CAJWVX010000199.1 GCA_913048175.1 uncultured Flavobacteriales bacterium
CTTGTAGTAAAAAATAGCCAAGGTCAATCAACAGTAAATACAAGTGATATAATTGCTATTAAAGCACAAGAGGCGTATAGCTGCATTCATACTTCGTGTGGAGATTTTTTAATGAGTAAAAATTTAAAACACTTTGAAAATATTTTAACTAAAAACACTTGTTTTTTTAGATCACACAAATCCTGGCTAATTAATACTAGCAAAATAAAATCTTACTCAAAATCAAAATTTGAGATCTATCTTGAATCAAATATTACCGCGAGGTTATCTAAATATAAAAAGCCTGAATTTGAAATGATTTTATTGTCAGAATAAAATGAAACCTTTTACTATTTTACTCCTACTTTTAATTCTATTTTCTTGTAAAAATGACGCCTCTTTAACTATTAAAGAGACTTATATAAACATAGATCCAATTAAAGCTTTTACAAGTCCAGAAGAAGAAATTGAAAATAGATATCGTTATGCCTAAGATTTGGAAATATTTAAAACTGCAGTACTAGCTAAAGACATACAAGGAATGGCTGCATTTGCGAGTTCTGATGAAATAGATTCTGAAGCCTTATTACAAATTTTATCAGAAGAGTTGATTCTAAAAAAAACTCAACTCAACTACTTATGATGATTTAACTACTGAAATTCAAGGTGAGTTCACATTTTTAGTTTTCTCTGTAGAATTTTCTGGATCTGATGAAGAAGGGAATGAATATAAAAGTGGAATATCTCTATATTTTACACAGGGAGAAAACAGTTTATTATTAGACTATTACCTTACCGCGAGATAAAACTGTCCATTCCTAAACAAAACTGTCTATTATTATACTAAAGTATTCTCTAGTGCAATGATTTTACATTTGAATTAATAACTAATTTTGAAGAAAAAAAGTCGTGAAAAAATTATTCCTTTCTATTTTATCAATTACAATTTTTAGTCTTGGAGTAAATTCTCAAAACGTTAACACTTTCAATGTTAATCAAGAATTTGGTGGAATGAGTCTAGCAAATTATGCCGCTATACAAACAAATGTAGGGTCTAACTTAAGACTTACTGGAGATTGGACTTTGGAAGCTTGGGTTAATATTTCATACTCAACTGGACAAACTCATGTTATTGAATCATATTCTACTGGGAACACGGGAGGGTTTGTGTTAAGAGTCGCTAATAATAAAATTGAGGCTCATCAAATTGAAAATCAATCTACTAATATTAGTACAGTAACAGGTGTTACAACAATTCCCACATTTGAATGGCACCACATTGCAGCAACTTTAAATGAAACGACAAATGAACTTAAAGTTTTTTTAAACGGTGTACTAGATGGAACATCAACCACTTTAATAAACACTCAAAACAACAACAACAATCTTTATATCGGTGCAAAAGGAGATGATCAATATGTTAATGGAATAGTAGATATAGACAATGTAAGAATATGGAACTTTGCTAAAACTGAAATACAAATCCAAGCAGATACACTAGCTTGTTTAACAGGCAATGAAACGGGCCTACTAGCTTGGTATGATTTTGAAAACATTCCTTTTTTAACAGATCAGAGTCCAAATGGAAATAATGGATCCTATATAAATGTACCTAGTTTTGGAAACAGAACATATTTTTGCAATTTTCCAACGAGTATTTTAGCACACAATGAGCAGAATTTATCCATATATCCTAACCCTACTAATTCTAAGTTAGCATTAAATATAACTGAGAAAGTTAAATCAATTAACATTATTGATTTAACTGGAAAAACTGTAAAAACAATAACCCCATCAAATAACACGCTTGATGTTTCTGATTTAGTCCAAGGAATTTACTTTTTACAAGTACAAACTGAAAGTAGAATTACTTATAACAAATTTATTAAGGAATAAATTTCGCCTAATCTTTCCGAAGAGAAGGCAGAATTAGACAATTAAAACATCTACTCATCCGCTCTCTAAATACAGAATTGTAAAATCGGTTGGACGAATTTTAATTTAACATAAGTATATTCCTCACCTTATAACTCATAGGCTTATTCTTTTAATCAAAAAAATGATTAAAAGAATATAGCTCAGGATGACATGGAGTAATAAAACTGTCCATTCCTAAACAAAACTGTCTGTTCCTAAAACAGATTATTTTCTAGCTCAATGACTTTTTACATTTGATGTAATAATCAAATTTAAAACAAAAAAGCTATGAAAAGAACCTTACTATGTATTTTAACACTTACTGCATTTAGCGCAGGAGCTAATGCACAAACTTATGTAAATATAAATGCTACAGGTGCAAATAATGGTTCATCATGGACTGATGCATTTACAGATTTACATGATGCTACTTTTAATATTCCATCTGGAGAGATTTGGGTAGCTCAAGGAACATATACCCCTACAAATAAGGTAGATGGTTTGTCTTCAGCACCTATTAGAGAATACACTTTTAGTATTCAAAACGATGTACAAGTTTACGGTGGCTTTGTTGGTACAGAAACTACTTTGGCACAAAGAGATTGGATAACTAATCCCACTATTTTATCAGGTGATCTTGGTGGTGGACAAAAAGCTTATAATGTTGTTCGGTTTGATGGAAATTCAAATACAACAATTTTTGATGGTTTTACCGTTACAGATGGATTAGCTAATGCAACTGGGTTTTTAGATGGTGCTGGAATCTATATGAGTAACAATAGTCAGCCGACAATTCAAAACTGTACGTTTACCAACAATTCTGCTCGATTTGGTGGTGCACTTACAAGTATAAATGGGTTACCTAAAATATTGAATTGTATATTTAAAAACAATTCTACTTACCTATATGATGGAGGTGCTATTTGGACTGAAGGAAATGTTGAAATTGTAAACTGTCTTTTTGATGGAAACTCATCAACTAGAAGAGGTGGAGCTATATATTCTGCACACGGTTCAAACATTCAAATTACAAACAATACTTTCGTAAACAATAATGCTTCAGCTGGAGCTTCAAGCATCTATTTTGTAGGTACAAATTCTTCTGCAACTGCTTATGTTGATAATTGTGTTTTTTTCAACAACACATCTGCAGGTAGTATTTCAGGAACAGAAATCACCTATTTTCAATTAGTTACTTTAAGTGTAGAGAACTGTATTCTTGAATTTGGCAATACACAAGTTGCAGCACAAACGCAAACAAATCTTTTATCGGGAGACCCTTTATTTAATGATTTTGACAATGGAGATTTTACGTTATCATGCGAATCTCCAGCAATTAATACAGGTAGTGCTGCTGGATTAAACATTCCTAATGTTGACTTGAACCAAAACATTAGAATTTATGGTGGGGCCATTGATATGGGTGCATATGAAAATTCAACAACACAAATTAGTATACATACAGAATTAACAACTATCTGTTTAGGTGATTCTGTAACCTTAAATGGTTCGTGTGATGGAACAGGATATACATGGACAAATAATGTTGTTGATGGTGTTGCTTTTTATCCAACAACAACCCAAACCTATACTTGTACAGGCACACAAACAGGTACTACAGCTCAAATAACAATTACTGTTATTGACATTGCTGATGAGAATATTTCTGCTCCTACAGAGATTTGTTTAGGTAGTACCGCAACAATAACAACTGGAAGCTCTGTACTTGGGGTAAATTACACCTTAGAAGATGCTTCTGGAAATTTTATTGATGGACCGATTACTGGTACTGGGAATAGTTTGGGTTTTAACACGAGTGCAATTAACTCTGCTACTACTTTTAATGTGATTGGTAAATATCAACCATATGAGCCAAATAATGCACTAGAGTTTGATGGTATTAATGATGAAGTTGGAACGAATTATACTCATCAATCTAGCAGTAATTTTTCAATTGAAGCATGGATAAAGCCAACAAGTGCAAGTTTTAAAAAAATAATGTCAAATTTTAGTGGATCAGGGAATATGATTCCAGGAAACATAATACTTGACACCTACAATCCGACTTACCCAGGAACAACATTTAGAGCTGTATTTTGTGGTGTAGGCAATGCATGGTCACAACATAGTGCGCCAAATTCGTTAACCCTAAATACTTGGAATCATGTTGCGGTTACATTTGACAATGGAACTGTAATTTTATATGTAAATGGAATTCTAATAAACACCCCTTCCTCGCCTCTTACATCTGTTCCAACATCAACTGATCCTATCCGAATTGGCGAAGATATTTCTCCAGGAAGTGGTATTGAATTTTTTAAAGGTCAAATGGATGAAATTCGTTTTTGGAACTCAACAAGAACCTCAGCTGAAATAATAGGAAATAAAGACAATTGCCTAAATGGATCAGAAACTGGTTTAGAATTGTATTATGATTTTGAGACAACAGGTACATCAACAGTTTATGATTTGGTTAGTGGTAATAACGCAACTTTATCTAGTAGTGTAGATCATCTGAATGCTTGGGTACTAAGAGATGATGGTTTTACATGCTCATATGGCTGTAGCCTTGTAATGACAGAAACAGCAACAATTACTATTAGTCCATCATATAATCAAAATGAAACCATTTCTGTTTGCAATGGAGATAACTATACTTTTCCTGATGGAACAACTCAAAACAATATTACGGCTCAAGTTGTTCACACAAACAATCTACAAACCTTAGGGTTCGGTTGCGATAGTATTTTAGTAACAACGATTAATGTAAATCCAACTATTGACAATACAACGAATTTATCCGGGAATACATTAAGTGCAAACCAAACTGGAGCAACTTATAGATGGTTAAATTGTAATAATGGAAATTCGGTAATTACTTCAGAAACGGCTATCAATTACAGCCCAACCTCTAATGGAGCTTATGCAGTTGAAATTACAATGAATAATTGCATCGATACTTCAGTATGCACCAACATAATAATTACTGGCATAAATGAAATAAACGCTAGCGCTATGAATATTTCACCAAACCCAACTAAAAACGTTTTAAATATTAAAACGCTAGAAAAAGTAGAACAAGTAACTATCTATAATATTAGTGGTTCATTAGTAAAAAAGATAATCAAAAATGTTAACCAAGTTAATGTACAAGAGTTAACAAAAGGTATGTACATATTAGT
>CAJWVX010000200.1 GCA_913048175.1 uncultured Flavobacteriales bacterium
TTGTTCCTGCTCCTGTAGCAGATTGTTGTACAATTTTTAAAATTGGCTTAGAACCTAATCCAGTATAGTACTCTGTGAAAGCTGAAATTCCAGCTCCTACCACTAATCCTACTAAACAAGCATAAAATACTCTCATTGAAGAGATATTTTGCATTCCTTCACCAAAGAAGCTCATTTGCATTGTTTCTGGTAACATCCATGTTACTAAACCATAACATGCTACAGCAACCATTAATATTGATGCCCAGTTGCCTATATTTAAAGCTTTCTGAACCTCTGCTTCTTTAGCATCGTTTGATGATATTTTAACTAGTAAAGTACCTATTAAAGAAATTATGATTCCAACTCCAGCAATAGACATTGGTAAAAGAATTGGTCCAATTCCGCCAAAAGCATCTTGAATTGCTCCACCCATATCTTCTATAATATAGTTACCTAAAACCATAGCGGCTAATACCGTTGCAACATAAGAACCAAACAAATCAGCTCCCATTCCAGCAACATCACCAACATTATCACCAACATTATCTGCAATTGTAGCAGGGTTACGAGGATCATCCTCAGGAATTCCTGCCTCAACTTTACCAACTAAATCAGCACCAACATCTGCAGCTTTAGTATATATACCACCACCAACTCTTGCGAATAAAGCAATAGATTCGGCTCCTAAAGAGAAACCAGCTAATGTTTCTAGCACCATTGTCATATCAACAGTGTTTGTCCAAACACCCCCCATAAACAATTGAAAGAATATAATGAAGAATACAGTTAAACCTAAAACAGCTAAACCAGCAACTCCTAATCCCATAACAGTTCCACCACCAAAAGATACTTTTAAAGCATCAGGCAAACTTGTTTTTGCAGCTTGAGTAGTTCTTACGTTTGTTTTAGTTGCAATTTTCATCCCCATATTTCCTGCTACAGCGGAAAATAAAGCACCTATAATAAATGCAGGAATAATAAGGTAATGAGTACTAGGTACAACAAATGCTACACCAGCTAAAACAACACTTGCCCCAATAACAAACATAGTCAGTAATTTATATTCAGCTTTTAAGAAAGCTAAAGCACCTTCATAAATGTGATCAGCAATTTCTTTCATTTTACCATCACCGGCATCTTGTTTCATAACCCAGCCTTTTTTTATTACCATGTAGATAAGGCCTAATATTGCCATTACTATTGGCATATAAATCATCATTGCTTCCATATATTTTAATTATTGATTTTTAAATTGATTTTTAGGTCGGCAAAAGTAGTGAATTTAGTTAAGAATGAAAAATGATTGCTGATTAATTGATACTGGTCGTTAAAAAAATAGCATTTAAAGTGATAATTAGAGAAAGTAAATAACTTGTAATTTGAAAAAGCCAAAATGCATAACACATTTTGGCTTTTAAGATTATTGTTGATTTGTTATTTTACCTGTACATAACTTGTTTAGTAGCTTTTATAACTTTTTCTATATTTGGCATATAAGCTTCAATTAGGGGAGGAGAAAAACTCATTGGTACATCAGCACCTGTAACCCTGGCAACTGGTGCATCCAAATAATCAAATGCATTTTGTTGTACTTTAAATGTTAATTCTGTTGAGAATGATCCTAAAGGCCAAGATTCTTCAACGAATACCATTCTATTTGTTTTCTTTACAGAGCTGATTATAGTATCATAATCAATAGGGCGTAAACTTCTTAAATCAATTACTTCAGCTTCAATTCCTTCTTTAGCTAATTCTTCTGCAGCAGCATTAACAATTTTCATCATTTTACCAAAACTTACGATAGTAACATCTTTACCTGTCTTAACAACATCAGCAACACCAATAGGGATAATGTATTCTCCTTCGGGTACTTCTCCTTTATCGCCATACATTTGTTCTGATTCCATAAAAAGAACAGGATCATTGTCTCTAATAGCAGCTTTTAACAAGCCTTTTGCATCTTTCGGGTTAGATGGTTGAACAACCTTTAAACCAGGACAATTGGCGTACCAGTTAGAAAAATCTTGAGAGTGTGTTGCTCCTAATTGTCCTGCAGCACCAGTACCACCTCTAAAAACAATAGGAATATTTAATTGACCACCAGACATATTATACATCTTAGCCGCATTATTTATAATCTGATCAATGGCAACTAAAGAAAAGTTCCATGTCATAAACTCTACTATAGGTCTTAGTCCATTCATAGCAGCACCGACTGCAATTCCAGAAAATCCATTTTCTGCAATAGGTGTATCTATTATCCTTTTAGCTCCAAATTCATCTAGCATTCCTTTACTTACCTTATAAGCACCGTTGTATTCAGCAACTTCTTCTCCTAAAAGAACGATAGTATCATCCTTTCTCATCTCCTCACACATTGCTTCGTTTAAAGCTTCTCTGTATTGAATTTCTCTCATAGTATCCATTTTTAATGAGCTATTAGATAAATAATTTCTAATAGTCATTGTCTGCCAAAATTATAAAATAAATGTAGTTTTTTATGCTTTTTAATATTTAAAGCTACTTTTGATGAAAGATGATGAAAAAAATTGCTAAAAATATCTCTAAGATCGGAGCATGCATATTTAGTATGGATGACTTAATTAAGAAATCTAAACATAATATTGTCTTGCCTTTTTATCATATTGTAACGGATGATAGCCCTATCCATATAAAAAACCTTTATCAGCCCAGATCTATTGAGGCCTTTAAAACTGACTTAGATTTTTTAGTGGAAAATTTTAAATCTATTTCTTTAGAAAGATTGATTGAAATTAATAGTGGGAGGGAAGTTGTATCCGGAAAATATTTCCATTTAACCTTTGATGATGGATTAAGTGAGTTTTATAAAATTGTTGCACCAATATTAAAGGCCAAAAATGTTCATGCAACTGTTTTTTTGAATTCTGAATTTATGGATAACAAAAAACTGTTCTTTCGTTTTAAGGCAAGTATTATTTATGAAAAGTTAAAAGAGGATTCAATTCTTAATATATCCTATAAGGATGAACATAAATTAGATATGCTTGCTGATCAAAATAAAATTGATTTTGATACCTATCTAAAAGAGGAACAACCATATTTATCTACTAAACAAATAAAAGAACTAATAGCTCAAGGATTTACTTTTGGTGCACATAGTAAAAATCATCCTTTATACAAAGAATTGAGTTTGGAAGAACAATTGATTCAAACTAAAGAAAGTTTAGAAACCATAATTACTAAATTTAGATTAAAGTATAAAGTGTTTTCTTTTCCATTTACGGATGATGGCGTTTCTGGAGCCTTTTTTGAAGAAATAGCTAGAGAAACAAGCCTGACTTTTGGATGTGCTGGATTAAAAGAGGATACAGCAAAGAATCATCTACAGCGTATCCCTATGGAAAGCAATAAATCAGGCAAACAAATAATTAAAGAAGAATATGTTTATTATTTAATGAAAGCTAAAGCAGGAAAGAATAAGATTGTTAGGCGATAACCTCTCCGTTTACATAATCTCTTAAAAATTCGTGATGATAAGTTAAATCTCCATCTTTACAAATAGTAGCTCTTTCAATGACACCTTCTTTATCATTAATTAAATGGGGTAAGACTTTATCAATAAACTCTCTTCCAAAATCTTCTGAAGCATCTTTAGGTAATTCGCAGGGTAAGTTATCTACAGCCATAACTGTAATAGCATCTGAATCATTAAAAGCGACTTCATTTTCCGTTTGTGGATTGTAACCATAAATAGGATCTATAATTGTAGATGGTCTTAATGTACTTGCTACAGCAGTATCAATATCACAACTTACATCTCCAACAGTTTTAATCTTAAAGTGAGGGTGTTTAGCGTCTTCTCTTGTAAAGATGTAAGGGGCATTTTTATCCCAAAAGTGACCAGAAACATACATGTCAGCAACTTTAGCGAATTGCATAAAGTCTCTTTCAAAATCTTGAGGATTGTTATAAATATCCTTTCTTGAATATTCTCCTCCATCAGATTTCTTGTAATAATCATCAACTAAAAGTTGAGTAAATACAGGTTCGTTAAAATCGTTTTCTAAAAACTCATTTACAGAAACCTTTTTGATTCCAATTTTATTTAAAATTTCAATAATTCCTGAAGCAACTCGACCACCACCAGTAGTAACTACTTTGTAGTTTTTAGGAAGTTTTATTTTACTCAATTCAGCTTCCATTTCAGCTCTATCCTCACATTGGTATGCTCTTTTTAAATCAAAAGAACCAGTTTGTTTTCCGTATGTATAAAATGAATTATAACATCCAACAATTCCTGCATATTTACCAAAACCAATTAATCGAGTTCCTCTTTCATTTGTTAAACCTTCATAATCTACCATAGTAATGTTTTTGTCTAACATTGTTTTTAGTAAATCTCTATTGTAAGGTTGTTTTTTTGTGGTATGAGAAAAATAAAAATATTTTTTATTAGGTATTAAATTTTCAGCAGGAACTTCTTTAACTCCCATTAAAACATCACAATCGTCAACAGAATCAACTAAAGTTAATCCTATATCCATGTATTCCATGTCTTTAAACCTTCTAATATTACTTTTTTGAACAACTAATTCGACATCAGGAAATTTTTCTGTAATCTCTTTACATTGAGCTGGAGATAACGGAACTCTCTCGTCTGGCGGAGTTTTTCCTTCTTTGATGATGCCTATTTTCATATGTTTTTGTTGTTTTATTAAATCAAACAAATGGAGATCGCTTATAAAAATCAGATATTAAATTGTAGATTTTACAATGCTCGTGTAATGTTTAATTTATTTTGCATCAAAAATAAATATTTGAACTCAATTATGTACTATCTTTGTAATTAAGATTAGAAGTTGTTAAGACAACTTGATTGTTCTTTGTAAATATTGGGGTCGTTTTTGGTTTTGACAGCAAGATGAATTTGGCCTGTAAGCGTGTCGAG
>CAJWVX010000201.1 GCA_913048175.1 uncultured Flavobacteriales bacterium
TATTACCTCTTTGGCTCACATTAATATTAGCACCATTGCTATTCGCTATGCCCTGAGCAAAGCCAGTTTGACCAGCTAAAACAAAGAATGATATGTAAAGTAGATTTTTTAGCATAATATTATTCATAAACAGTTGTAATTAAGCTACCATTGTTGTAAAGAACAACGTCACAATTGCCTGCTGTCATTTTCCACATTCTAACTTCTATGGTATGTGCACCCGCTGTTGCTATAGTCCCTGAATAATTAAAAGGAAGACTTACCGTTGCGTAGTTCCCATTATTTGTGAAATAATTCCCTGTAATAACAGCTACTCCATCAATATAAATACCACCCCCCATATTAATATCTGAACACGCTCCACTACTAAAGTTTGCACTAGCATAGTTTATTACTACTGTTGCGTTAGTTCCTGCAGTGGTAAAAGCTTGCGAAAGATGAACATCGTAAGTTATAACATCAAGAGACTCTGTAATATTTCCTCCGTGACCCTGTGTATAAAACACTTGAGGGCCAGTTCCCCAGCTTAGATTACCCGAACCATCTGTGGTAAGAACTTCGTCTGCTGCACCATCTGCTGTTGGGAATGTATATGCACTATTAATATTTAATTGATCTACTGTTGCATTACCTGCAACATCTAATAATTCAGAAGGAGCAGTTGTACCTATGCCTACTCTGTTGTTTGAACCATCAACACTAAATGTCGTACCGTCTACACTAAAACCATCAACTGAACTTGTTACCACGTCAACATCTCCATTTAACTCCGTTGTACCTACAACGTCTAATTTAGCCGAAGTTGTTGCCGTGCCGATACCCACATTACCAGTACTATATGCATAAGCATTTAACGTAAGGTCTTCCGTACCTTTAGACTGCAGGTTTAACTGTTGATTTACATTTTCTCCAGCTGCATATATAGTATTATACCCAAAACCAATCCCTTGAGACCCATTATCATGTCTAAACTCAATATTATTTGCTGAGTAACCCGCTGTTCCGGCTAACATACCCGCTGATACATAAAGTGAAGGTGCAACTGCGTGTGTTGCAGATCTTGTTCCTGCATTTATATCCAAAGCTCCTAGTGGAGCAGCCGTTCCAATACCTACTCTGTTGTTTGAACCATCAACACTAAAGGTTGTGCCATCAACGCTAAAACCATCAACTGAACTTGTTACCACGTCAACATCTCCATTTAACTCCGTTGTACCTACAACATCTAATTTAGCAGAAGGTGCTGCAGTTCCAATACCAACGTTACCACCATTTTTAATCACCATTCTGTTCCCAAAATTTAAATCTCCTAGGCCTCTTAATTGATATCCACCTCCATCACCATCTTCACCAAAATAAATTGTTGCACCCGCTATAATTCTATTAAATACCGCAGCAACACCACCATCTGTTCCTCCAAGGTAAATTCTTGGATATAACCCGTTAGTGAACCCTATATCGCCACCTTTAACCTCTAACGCATACCCCGGAGAAGCTGTACCAATACCTACTCTATTGTTTGAACCATCAACACTAAAGGTTGTACCATCAACGCTAAAACCATCAACGGCAGATGTTGTAAAATCTAAAGAAAACCCTCCATCGTTTACGATGGTATTTGCACTTAAAGTCCCTGTACCATCATATATACCATCTCCATCTGCGCCTCCAGCAGTAACCCAGCTTAAACTTCCAGAACCATCAGTTTCTAATACTTGGTTTGCAGTACCATCTGCTGTTGGGAATGTATATGCACTCCATGAACCTAGCCCTGCAGCATCAGATGTTAATATTTTACCAATACCCGGTGTTCCCCCCGTTATTTTAACTGAACCTGTTTCAAGGGTTACGTTTGTTCCTGTTCCTAATTGAACGGCTGTGAGCGAACCGTTACCTATTTGTACCTTGTTACTCGCATTAACACTTGATTGATAACCGATCGCTGTTGCATTAGTTAAATTCCCAGAACTTACATTCGCTTGATTACCAAGGGCAGTATTGTTTGTTCCCGTTGTATTTGAAATTAACGCGTCTTGTCCAATTGCTGTATTTCTTGATCCAGAATTATTATTCATTAATGATGCTCTACCCAACGAAACATTGTCGAAGCCACCTAAGTTATTCGCAAGTGCATATATTCCAATTGCTGTATTTGAGGCCCCTGTAGTGTTTCTTAGTAGTGAGTGGTAACCAATGCCTGTATTTGCAGAACCTGATGTTACGTCTCCTGCTTGATATCCGAAAAATGAATTATTTTTCGCTCTATCGATTCTTGCAGCTTGCTCATTATTCACTCGAATTGTAAGTGGAATGTCGTCTGTTGTTCCAATAAAATTTGTGCCGTCTACTGTTCCTGCATCACCTGTTAATCCCCAACCAGCACCTGCAGAGGTTGTCCAAGTTGGCACCGCACCTGCACCTGCAGATGTTAATACTTGACCAGAAGTTCCTGCAGCGTTATTTGGCATTAAAGAACCACTGAATCTAACGTTTCCTGTAACCTCCAATTTCTCAGAAGGAGATAAGGTTCCAATACCGACATTCAATCCATTGATCGTCATTGGCGTTCCAACATTATTATAAAAGTCTAACCTATTATTGCCTACATTTATTATTCTGAAATTATAATCTTCTGCCGCTCCAGTACCGTAATGAAAATCAATAAAAGGCGTCTCTCCTCCACCACTACTTGTAGGACCTATCTCTAAAGCGCCTCCCTGGTTTGCACCTTCAAATCGGGAGCCAGCAGTTCCAAAATAATGTATACCACTTGTTCTTGCATCACCTGTTACATCCAATGGATAACTTGGAGCAGTAGTTCCAATACCCACTCTATTGTTAGCTCCATCAACAGAGAATGTAGCACCATCAACGCTAAAACCATCAACGGCAATTGTCGTAAAGTCTAACGCGTAGCTTCCTTGAGTTACTACAGTTGCTGCTGATAAAGCACCTGAAGCATCGTAAATGCTGTTTCCAGCACCTGCTCTATTTGTAATTTGTATCCAAACGGCTGCGCCATTTGTGTTGTCTAAGCAGATGTAGGCTTTGTCGTTGGTTACATCGTTCCAAATAGAACCGACAACATAACCTAAAGTGATATCATCAGTTCCTGCTATTGGAGCAGTTGTTTTGTTTGCGCCACCAGTTTCAACCCAGCCGCTACCATTTACATAATATTGAAATGCATTGGCGTCTGTATTGAAAACGATCATACCTGTTTCGGCAGCACCATATGAAGCGTCCATCGCATCAATTTGTGACTTTGATAGGCGAGGTATTAGTAATCCTTTATCGTTGGTAGATATATCAATATCAAGAATAGCGTTGGTATTTGCTGGTGCTCCATTATCGTTAATGGAAACGTTTTGCGCTTTGATTTGCCCAATTGAAAATAAAGCTAAACCTAGTATTATGATTTTTTTCATAAATTATTATTTATATACAACAAACAAAAGTAATTAAAGCTTGAAGTTTTAGAGTCACTCGAAAGAGTGATTTTAAGTTTGATAGATAAAAAAGGCTAATAGTCTCTGCAACACGTATTGTGATTAGCTTTAAGGTAAATGAAATATTATGAATAAAAAAGTATAAAAATTGCAATAGTACTTTTACTAAAAAGGATGGTTTTCGAAATGGTAAACAGATTTATAAATGTTCCAATTTGTAGCAAACAATTTCTAGGTGGAGAAAGAATAAATCCAGAAATACTTTGGGAAGAATATTTAAGAGCCAAGCAAACCTATCTACATTTATCTAAGGATTATAAACGTTCTAAACGATCCATTCCACGTAAAATTGATTTGCATCAACTTACTGTTAATCCTAATTAGCTAAAGAATTTGTTCTCAATGGATACTACTTATCGGGTAAGGAGTTTTGGTTTAATGCTTTTTAAATACGCTATTATCAAAGAAAATCTACTAAAGTACTACGTAAGAAATTAGACTAATTTTCTATATAACAAAGGGATTGAAAAACTAGTGTCAAAAGGCTATACGATAGTTGGTATCGTAAATGATGGAAGAAAAGGATTAGTCCAATCTTTTGGTTTAATCCCCGTCCAGATGTATCAATTTCATCAACAGGCTATTATTAGAAGATATATTACAAAAAGCTCTAAATTACTTGCATCTATTGAATTAAAAGAACTCGGAGCGATGTTAAAGAAGACAGATAAAGAATCTTTTAAAGGTTCATTAAATGATTGGTTTATGAAATGGGAATACTTTCTCAATGAACGAACATCAAATATTACATCAGGAAAAAGTTATTGCGTCCTCAAAAGAATCAGAAGTGCTTACAGCAATATCAAAAGTAATTTACCATGGTTGTTTAGTTTGTATGATTATTTCCAATTAAATACCCCAAACATGCCAAATATGACCAACGCAATTGATGCTTATTTTGCAGATTGTAAAGAACAAACTTAGAAATCATAATGTCCTACTCTATGGAAAAAAAATAAAGTCTATTGATGATCTTATCAAGATTTAAGTATACAAAATCAGTAGCCACTTTTTTGTACATTTGGTAATATCTAACTAAAAACAGCCTCTTTTTTGTCTATTAAGCCGGATTTTAGAACCTGTTTTAAAAGGATTTTTCATTGTATTTATTAGGAACATAAAAATTTATGTGAAACTTTTCCAATTTTTTTTAGTCGTAAAATTTGTATATTGAATAATCAGTGTTATTCAAATAGGAGTATCTGTCCATTTTTTTGGCGATAGGATAGTGGTAAACAGGGCAAACTCATACTTTTTCTTTTTGAAGGTTAGATCTAAAAAAAACACTCATTAAGTTTACTATTTATAGCTTTTGTCAGTTCGAGTGTTTCGATTTTCTTATCGAAATGTATCGAGA
>CAJWVX010000202.1 GCA_913048175.1 uncultured Flavobacteriales bacterium
TAAATAGATAAGCATTGTTCTCTGTGTAAACGGTATTGTACATGTGGTATTCTCCATTGAAAAAGACAACACTTGGAGTTTCAACACCTCCTTGGTAATATGTACCATCAACATGGTCTAAAACAGGTGTTGTAGGATTTAATGCCCAACTATATCCATCATTAGAAAGCCAACGGTAAATACCTAGCGTATCATTTGGGTGATTTAAACCTCCTTGCACACCAGAAGTGTACATAATATACTGCCCATTTTCTTTTAATACACAAGGGTCATTCCATGGAGTTCCAGCTATTTCATCCCCATAATTGAGTATTGGATTTTGAGAATAAGGCACAAATTGTGGAAAGAAGTTTGTATCCAATTGTGCGGATAACTGTGCAGCATTTATCAATATCAATGAAATTAGTACTAATCTTTTCATAGTTATTTTTATATTATATCTATCGGACGAGCTTACTTTAAAATACACTCTAAATAAAATTACAGTTCATTCTGAACACCTTAAAACTTAGCATCAAAAACATAAATCTCGATAAATTCAGTATAAAATATGTATTATATTTTCACTCCTATTACACAAACATCATCTACCTGCTCATGGTTTCCTCTCCATGTTTCAAAAGTTTCATTTAAGAATAAATTTTGTTCATCCATAGACTTATCTTGAATACTTAAGAGTAATTCTCTAAAAGCTTTTGTTTTAAATTTCTTTCCCTTTTCACCCCCAAACTGATCTACATATCCATCAGAGAATATATAAATAGAATCTCCTGGTTGTAATTCAAGTTGATACATTGTAAAAGGATCTTTTATTCGGAATTCTCCAACAGGTTGTCTATCAGCTTTTTTCTCAATTATTTCACCATTTCTTATAATCCATAAAGGATTGTATGCACCCGCAAATTGTAAAGAGTAACCCTTTATTGAACATAATGCGATATCCATACCATCTCTTAGATAATCTTCAGATTCTTTAAATTCTTGAAGTACAATTTCTCGAACTTCATCCAAAATCTTTCCTGGATTGGTTAAGCCATACTCTCTAACAGTTCTATTTAGTGCGTTATTACAAATAACACTTACCATGGCACCCGGAACACCATGCCCTGTACAATCCGCAGCAGCAAAAAGAACTTTTCCATCTTTTCGTTCCATCCAGTAAAAATCACCTGCTACAACATCTTTTGGTTTATAGAGAATAAATGAATTTGGCAGGCATTCTTTCACCAATTTTGTTGATGGTAAAATTGCAGATTGGATTCGTTTTGCATAATTAATAGAATCCATAACTTCTTTAGTTTTTTCTTCTAATTGATTATGTGCGTATTCTACCAATTCTTTTTGCTGTTCAATAACAATTTTTTGATTTTTAGTTATTCTTAAGCGATTAAATACAAATATTAAAAAACATATAACTAACATTAAAATTATTAATGAAGCCCATGTCATAAGCTGTTGTTTTTCAGTTTCTTGTTGTTCAGAAACTATTAATTTCTCGTTATTAGTATCATCTAATGATTTTTGTTTTTCATACTCATACTTTATTTTTTGTCGAATAGCACTTCTCTCCGTATTTTTATTAAGAATACTATCTCGCATTTTTATGTATATCTCAAATTTCAGCATTGCAGATTTCCAATCTTCTTGTTTCCTATGTATATCACTATAAGCTTTAGCAGCTGTTTTAAGTTTATCTGGGCTGCCTAATTCTTTAGCTAATTTAAAAGCATTAGCAGCATATTTTTTTGCGAAAAGTAAATTTCCTTGAGAAAAATAAATTTTGCTAATAATTGATAAAGAGGTTATTACACCTCTTTTGCTTCCTGTTTCTTTACTGATTTCTAAACTTTGTAAATTGTATTTTAACCCATTTATAGTATCTCCTTTTCTGAAATATATTCTTCCAATATTAGTAAGTGATATAGATATACCTCTTTGATATCCTATCTCTTCTTTTATTTTTAAACTCTTTATGTAGTAATCTAAGGCCTTGTCAAAATCAAGTTTTGTTTCATGGACAATTCCTACATTATTTAGGGCATGTGCTTGCCCTTTATAATCACTAATTTCAGAATATATCTTCAAACTCTTAAGATAGTACTCTAATGCTTGAGGCATATTAGCTTGAGATTTATATATTATACCAAGATTATTAAGAGAAGTAGCTACCCCTCTTTTATCATTTATTTTTTCTCTTTTTTCTAAACTTAAATGATAAAACTCTAAGGCTTTTGATATATTTCCTTGTTCTTCATAAATTGACCCCAAATTGTTAAAAGCACTTGCTATTCCTTTTTCATATCCAGCTTCAACATATATTTGTAAACTTTGGTTATAATATTTTAATGCGATAGAAACTTCACCATGTTTAGAATATACATAGCCTAAATTGTTAATTGATCCTCCTAAAGATTTTAATAGGCTTTTTTTAACTTTTTTAGAATTATTTTTTAAAAGTGCTTCTTCTGCAATAGATTTTGATTTCTTACATAAAGGAATTAATGTGTCAAGATTACTCACATATAATATTTCACTAATACTCAACCATGCTTCTGCTAAAGAAGTGTCATGACTATTCTTGTTACTTACAACACGATAAAGAGAATCTAATTTATCTTGTTTTTTTTTACTATAACTTTGAGAAAAGCTCGGTAATGAAATTAAAATAAGTAGTATGGAAATAATAAATTTGATTCAGCTAATATAGTAATTAGTGTAACTAAACTCACTATTTTTATTTAGGATAATCTTGTAATTACTCGTAAATTTATTTTTAGGTGATATCAATTATCGTTGTCATTTTATGACTTTAATATATGTGAGTACATAGCTTTTAATCTGGTAATTTTAGGATCAATTACTATTGAACAATAACCATTACCAAAATTATCGTTGTAATAATCTTGATGTTCTTTATCGGCAACATTGAATTATTTCGCTTCTGAGAGCTCTGTAACTATTGGTTCGGAGAAATAATCTTTAATCTCTGAAAATACGCTTATGGAATCTTCTCTTTGATTCTCTGACTAATAATAAATAACAGATCTGTATTGTGTTCCGATATCTGCTCCTTGTCTATTCAATTGTGTTGGATCATGACTTGTCATAAAAACAGTAATCAAATCATGATAACTGATTATATCAGTATCAAAAGTGACTTGAACTACCTCTGCATGACCTGTTAATCCAGAGCATACTTCTCTATATGTTGGAACTCCATGAACTATTCCTCCGGTATAACCTGATGCAATTTTATCAACTCCTTTTAATCTTTGTATCACTGCTTCGATACACCAAAAACATTCTGGTCAAAATGTTGCAATCTCACTTTGCATAATTATACCTTATTTTAATAATTTAAATACACACAATCTTTTAATTTTCATTTTACAATCTCCCAAGAACTAATAATTTGACACCCACCAGTTCTTAGTAATCCTAATATTGGACAACAAGCATCTACTCTTTTTCCGAACTCTTGTTCTTGGTCATTTGTTAACTCTCCAAGAACGGTAGTTTTCATGCGTACCTGCTTATAACTGTTATTAGAATGATCATTTATACCCAGCAACATCTAGATCAATTTCTAAATTAATATTAATTTTAGAAATCTTTACAGCAACTCTTCTGCTAACACTTTAGGGATCAAGTCCAAAAGTTGTGGAGTAGCGTAATATAATGATGAATATTGCACTTAAAAAAAGTTATGGATAGCTCTTCATTTATTGATATTGTAAAACTGTTATTACCTGAAGTTTTAATTGATTATTTTGAGTTGACTTCACATAGCCTTGAAGGAGAAGAGCTTCATTTTTACTTTAAAGAGAAGAATGAACATCCCAAGGAGTTTTCTTCGGTAAAACTAAGCTCTAAAGGCTTCTATCCAGAAGCTACTATTCAAGATTTTCCTATACGAGGTAAGCAGGTTTATCTTCATATCACTCGAAGAAGGTGGCTCAATGAAGATATGAATCGTATAGTAACTAGAGATTGGATTTTAGTAGCACAAGGCACTCGTATGACCAATGAGTTTGCTATTTTTTTAAAAGAGATCAGTAGATACTAAACAAGTAAGTATTGAAGCTGTAGGTTCGTTTTACGGAGTTCCAGGAAAGAAATTACAACGTCAGTATAAAAACCATTTAAGTGGTTTCAACTCTTGGGATCAAAAGGTTCATGCAAAAGAATGGTTGTTATTCCCTGAGAACATTGGGTTTCATCTATCATTAGATGAAACAGCTTTCTCTAATGGGGATCTGTATACAATTTTAACCAATAAAAAAGCGAAAGGGAAAAAGGGAGCTATTGTAGCAATGGTTAAAGGTACAAAGGCAGGTCGTGTTATTGAAATTCTAGACAAAATTCCGCTTAAATTAAGGTCTAAAGTTGAAGAAGTCACCTTGGATATGGCAGGAAACATGGGAATGATCGTCAGGAAATCATTTTCTAATGCTACTTTAGTAATCGACAGGTTTCATGTTCAGAAACTAGCCTTAGATGCGCTTCAGGAAATTAGAATTAAACATAGATGGGAAGCTTTAGATAGTGAAAATGATGCAATAGAACACGCTAGGAACAAAGGGTTGAAATACGCCTCAGAACAATTAAGCAATGGAGACACTTTAAAACAGTTATTAGCTAGAAGTAGATACTTGCTTTATTCCAACAGCAATAAGTGGACAAGGACACAAACTCAGAGGGCTAAAATACTATTTGAGCTATACCCTGATATTGCAAAAGCATACCAGCTCTGTCAAAATTTATCTTGGATTTTCAATAATACAAAAGATAAAACTTCCGCTTT
>CAJWVX010000203.1 GCA_913048175.1 uncultured Flavobacteriales bacterium
CCTGCATTTACAACTGCATCCACATCTAAATCTTTTTCAGTAGAAACCGCTAACATTACTTTTTTAGAAAAATGATAATCCAATCCTAATTTCATAATAGTTGGTACACGTTCGTTGTTATACTCTGCTAATTTAGATCGATTGGGATTATATACATGAACTCCAAGCGATAATTCTTTACTCAACTTAGCAATTAATCCAATAGCACCGGTTATAGTTGTTTTACTCCCATACTCTTGAGTTAAGCTTGTATTTAAATAATTCATTTGAACTCCTATTGAAAATTTATTTCCAAATCGTTGCCCATAAGATAGTCCTGCTTTAGTCTCTGAATAAGCTGTATAACCAAACGAAGCTATACTTATTCCAAAAGATCCTTTCTTTACTGGCAAAACAAAAGCACCGGCCTTGTAACTGGTTTCTTTCAATAAAAATCTATTTTCATAATAAATTCCTGCAGCAATATCTTCCATAAACCCTAATCCTGCTTGATTATTTTGTGATGACCAAACATCTGACAGTGTTACATTATAACCTCCTAAAGCAGCCGATCGCGCTCCAATAAAATCGTTACCGACTTGTGCATTACAGATTTGAAAAAGAAGAGTAGTTAATACTACTAACACACCCGTGATTTTGTTTACATTAGAAAATAGCGGACAGAATCTGACTCTATCAAGAAGGGGAAAATTTAGTAGATTATTTCCCATTTTTAATTTTATTCCAAGTATTATACATTGTATCTTGTTTTGGACGATTTTCCTCTTCAACTCTTAATGGTTCACACTCTTTTAAAGTTTCATTACATTCGGCTGCCAACTTTTGGTACAATTGGGTGCCTTTGGTTTTCCAAGCAATCATTTCATCAGAAACCTGCTTTATGATTTTTGCAGGATTACCAACCAATAAGCTTCTATTCGGAATTTCCATTTTAGCTGGCACAAAACATAAGGCTCCAATAATACATTCATCTCCCATAACAACATCATCCATAACAACACTGTTCATACCAATCAAACAGTTTTTGCCAATGACTCCACCATGTATTATTGCTCCATGTCCTATATGAGCTCCTTTTCTTAAAATGGTAACCGTACCAGGAAACATATGTACTGTACAGTTTTCCTGAACATTACAGCCATCCTCAATAATTATTTTACCAAAATCGCCACGAATTGCAGCACTTGGACCTATGTATACATCTTTACCAATAATTACATTACCAGTAACTGCTGCCAAGGGATGGATAAATGCTGATTCATCTATTACAGGTTTAAACCCGTTGAATTCATAAATTGCCATATATTTGTTCCTTAAAATGTAAATATAATCAATCTTTTGATTGCAAAATGACACGATTTAAACAAGCTCTTCTCACTATTACAGCAGTAGCTTGCTCTATATTAAGTCAAGCTCAAAATCCTTCTAATTTTAAATTAGGAGAGGAGGAGTTAAGTGGGATTGACATCTATAACATACTTCAAGATAAAGATCAGAACTATTGGTTAGCAACAGATAATGGCCTAATAAAATATGATGGATATACATTTAAAAAAATTCCATCAGTAAACGCGTTAAGTACTTCCGTTTTTGATCTTAAATTAGATTACGACAATGATTTGTTTTGTAAAAATCTTAGTGGCCAAATATTTAAAGTTGTAAATGATTCTAGTAAAGTTTATTTTCAAATCCCAGACAGTTTAATTGCTTCAGAAATATGTTATGCTTTTGATAATTTGAACAAGCTAACTATTGCCAGTAATTCTATTTTTTCCGTTAATAAAAATAAAGAAATTTCATTTATCTTACAAAAAAAAAGAACCGGAAACCGCTTTTATCAACTTCTACAGTTAAAAGATAGTAGTCTCATTACTCATAATGTAGGTCGTAAACAATTTATTAAAATCAAAGCCAATACTCATCAATTAACTTCAATTAAGACTTCAGGATTTGATTACACCATTCAGGCTATATATTTCAATAATAAACTGCTCTACTTTGATAAATCGACAGGCAAGTTTTTAAAACGAAATGATAATTATTTCGAAATAGATCCTAACTTTTCTATTACTGAAAACAAACCTGAATTAATTCGCATTCATAGTGATAGCAACAATTTATGGGTAGCTCAATTATCTGGAGGGATTAAAGTTTTTAACAAAGAACTTAGCCCATTATTTAACGGTAATACTTTTTTTAAGAATAATATCATATCCTCTTTTTTTAAGGATAATGAAGGAAACATACTATTAGGAACTTTTGGGCAAGGTCTAATTGTTATTCCAAACATTAACATGACAGATATTAAAACACCTGATGCGAATGCAAAAATTACACGAATTACCTCTACACCAAACAGTACTATGTTTTTTGGAACTCAAGATGGAAAAATATTTAAAAAAGATAAAAATCTTTCGCCAGAAATATTAAAAAAATCAGGGAACAAACATGTTGAATTATTACACTACATCAATCAAACTAACGAGCTTCTTATTTTTGACAAAACTCCAATTTTATTTAATCTTAATACAGGTAAAAAAAGTAAAGTTCTTTCAGGTGCCGTAAAAGATGTCGAACAAATATCTAAAGAATCCTACATAGTTGCATCAAACGATGGAGTGCATTATTTAAAATTAAATAAAACTAGTTCAGCAACTACAAAATATTTATATCAGTTTACAGAACGAACAAATTGCGTTAATTTCAACCCAACTTCTCAAAAAATTTATGCCGGAAATTCTCAAGGATTAAAAATTGGAACAGAAAAGGAAGCTCACTTTTTTAAACTTAAAGGCCTTCCTGTAATATGCAGAGATATTTTATATTTTAATCAGAGAATTTATATTACCACAAAAAAAAATGGTGTTTTAATATTTAAAGACGATCAATTAATAGATAATTGGACAACTGATAATTATTTAATTTCCAATTCACTAACCCATATAAAATCTTATGAAAACAAGATTTTATTAGCTACAAATTTAGGTATTCAAATCCTTAACGAAAAAGGAAAACACTTAGCTACAATAGACAAATCTCAAGGCCTTTATGCTAATCGTATTATTGATTTTGAAATTCAAAACAATATGCTTTGGCTTGTTCATCAAAAAGGTCTTCAAATGATTGATATTAATTCATTGTCACAATTCAACCATAATCCCACAATAAAACTTAATAATGTAATTGTTAATGATTCGATCTTTCCTAAAGATAATTCTTCATTTTCTTACAGCCAGAATAAATTTCAATTTTTTGTTTCTTCTAACAGCATTAAATATAAAGCTGAAATTAAATATCATCACCAATTAGTTGGAATTGATAATGGATGGCAAACAAACAATTACTCTGAAAATAAAATTGAATACAAATCATTACCTCCAGGAGATTACACTTTTAAACTAAAAGCAAAATGTAGAGATAGTGAAAGTAAAACTATTGATTTTAAATTTACGATTACCCCTCCTTTTTGGAACACTTGGTTGTTTTATCTAGTTTGTATTTTCACATTAATAACTCTCTCCTATCTTATTTTTAAGCGTGAAATAAAAAAACAACGAAAAAAACTACAGCTTAAAAATGAATTAAACACTTCAAAACTCATTGCTATTCAATCGCAAATGAACCCTCATTTCATCTTTAATGCAATTAACTCAATTCAAGATTTAATACTTAAAGGAGATATTGATAATTCATACAATTACATTATTAAATTTGCTAAACTTGTTAGACAAACGTTAAATTTCTCTGACAAAGAATTTATTGATATTGAGGATGAAATAGAACTCTTAAAAATTTATTTAGAACTAGAAAAATTACGGTTTAAGGATGATTTTGAATACTCTATTACTTGTAGCGTTGAGGACATTAAAGTACCTCCAATGTTAGTTCAGCCATTTGTTGAAAATGCTATAAAACATGGATTATTACACAAAGAAGGGTTAAAGAAATTAAGTATTCATTTTAGTGAAAATGGAATTCTTCAATGCTCAGTTATAGATAATGGAATTGGAAGAAAAAAAGCGCAAGACATAAAAGCTAGGCAACAAAAAAACCATCACTCCTTTTCTGTTAATGCAACTAAGAGTAGATTTAAAATTATGAAATCTCATTACAAACAGGATTTAGGGCTATCATTTGAAGATTTAGAATATAATGGAAGGGCTTCAGGAACAAAAGTGATAATTAGTATGCCTTTTAAACAGGACTATTAAAGCCATTGCTAAAAAAAATGCGCCATTGCTAAAAAAAGTAGATACACAATCAATTAAGTTTTTACATTTGAATTGTGGAAACAAAAATTAAAGCAATAATTGTTGATGATGAAGAGAGTGCAAGGAATGTGCTTTCTAATTTAATTACTCGTTTTTGCCCTCAAATCCAAATTACAGCTACCTGTACTAATGTTTTAGAAGCAGTTGATGCTATAAAACAACATCAACCTGATGTAGTTTTCTTAGATATTGAAATGCCCAACTATGCTGGGTACGAAATTGTATCTTTTTTTTCTGAGATAAATTTTGAAATCGTTTTTGTTACTGCTTATGATCAATACGCTATTAAAGCATTTGAAATTTCGGCAGTAGATTATATTTTAAAACCTGTAGAAATTGATCGATTAAAAGAATCTGTAAAAAAGCTATCTGTAAAGGCTGAATTAAAAAACAACCAAGAAAGTTATAAGGCTTTAACCGAAAATTTAAAAACAGATGGTATTTCTAAACTTGTAGTAAAAAATAGCCAAGGTCAATCAACAGTAAATACAAGTGATATAATTG
>CAJWVX010000204.1 GCA_913048175.1 uncultured Flavobacteriales bacterium
ATTGCTTTTCTTTTTTCTTCAGGATCAGACAACCCTGCTAAAGAAGTATAAAATTTATCTTTAGCATTAACACCTTTTACATTTAACCCTAAATGCTCATATTGATCTAAAACACTTGTAAATTCATCTTTTCTTAATAATCCATTATCTACAAAAATGCAATACAAGTTTTCTCCAATTGCTTTGTGTAATAAAATAGCTGCTACTGTAGAATCTACCCCTCCAGAAAGACCTAACACAACTTTATCATTTCCAATCTTTTCTTTTAAATCATTTACGGTACTTTCTACAAAAGAATCAGGAGTCCAATCTTGTGAAAATCCACAAACATCAACCACAAAATTCTTTAATAAAATAGCTCCTTCTTTTGAATGATAAACTTCTGGATGGAATTGTATTGCAAAAGTATCTTCTCCTTTAAACTGGTAACCAGCAACCTCTACATCTATAGTACTTGCTATTATCTCAGAATTTTCTGGAGCTTCTTTAATAGTATCACCATGACTCATCCAAACTTGAGAACCATCACTCATTCCTTTTGTAAGAACATTTTCTTTACTTACATAAGAAAGGTTAGCTCTTCCATACTCTCTAATTTCAGATGGTAAAACACTTCCTCCAAAATTTTGAGCCATATATTGAGCACCAAAACAAACACCTAACAAAGGCATATTCCCTTTTATTGAAGACAAATCTGGTTTAGGTGAATTTTCATCCAAAACTGAAAACGGACTTCCAGATAAAATAACTCCTTTAAAGCTATCAATATCCAAATTAGACATCTTATCGAAAGGATGAATTTCACAATAAACGTTTAATTCTCTTACTCTTCTTGCAATTAATTGAGTGTATTGAGATCCAAAATCTAAAATCAATAATTTTTCCATGTTACAAAGATAAAATTTACAAAAGGTTTAAGGCATTTTTATAAATCAACTTTTTAAAAAAAAGTGATTTTTATTAACAATTAAGGATACTACAAAAACTAGCTAAGAATAGTAAACTCTTTACTTAAAGGGTCTAATTGATCCACAAGCTCATCAATCATTCCTATTCCTAAAGAAAGTAAGAGAGAAGTTATATTATCATGCCTCTCCTGTAATGAAGCATTTGGAAAGAGTTTTTCTTTTATATTTTGAATTTGATTAACAGAAACTGCCTCTCTCTTTTTTTCTGATTTTATTAATCGTCCTTCAATATTTTTAAGTGATTTCAAACTCTTTTGTAATTCCGACTTCACCATTGGCGATAAACTAGTATCAACAGACTCTGCTTTAGCTACTACATCATTAAAAATAGTTGTTATTGCCTTTTCTTGCTCATCTAGCTCTAAAGTAATATCAGAACCATTTTTCAAAAAATTCTTTATTAAGATTTCTGTTTCAGTAAATAAATCAGCTATTTCTAATCCTAATTTAGAAATCTTTTTAGAACTTCCTTTATCAATAAATAATACAGAATTCCTCAATATTAACATTGGATAAAAGATTGAATTAGCATCAAACATATCTTTTAACTGAAACCAATAAGCCAACTCTCCTCCTCCACCTATATAAGCTAAATTAGGAAGTATCTTTTCTTGATACATACATCGCATTGGTGCATTAGGGCTGAAACGTTCTGGATTATTTTTTAATTCTTGTAAGATTTCAACCTCAGAAAATTGAATTTGTGTGTTTAACACTTTATATACCTCATCCTCAAAAACAATACGCTCTCTTAAGTTTTCTATCAAATAAAAAATATTGATTACTCGAGGAGTTATTTGAGGCTTAAAACCTAGTTCTTTTAACTTTTCTGAAGTTGAATTAATAATTTGATGATTTGTTTGATTGATTAATTCACCCTTAAAATCTTCAACAAAAAGCCTTTTCAAATTAATATCATCACCATCAATAACTACTAGACCATACTGACCAAACAATTCATTAACAATTCCTTTTATGGCTTGTGCATAAGTATTTGATGATCTATAAAACTTAGAGAATAAGGAAAGAATATCATCAACTCCATCTCTGTCCCCTAGATCTTCTTTTAGCTCAGAAAATAACTCATCAATCTCTTCTAATTTTAAATGTCCAACCGCTCCTTTTTTACTATTAGACAATTGATACTTATTTTTAAATAACTTAAAGTGATTAACCTCCTCAAAATCATGATCCTCTGTTGCCATCCAGTAAACAGGAACAAAATCTTTTTTAGGATATTTCCCTTTCAACTCTTTAGATAAATTAATAATAGAAACAATTTTATAAAGGAAATAAAGAGGCCCCGTGAATAAATTTAATTGATGACCAGTAGTTACCGTAAAACAATTATCACTTTTTAAATTCTGAATATTTTGATTCGTTTTATCAGAAACATTAAAACCAACATTCTGCTGTTCCAATGATTTTGATAAAACAATTCTATCTAATGGAAAATTTTCCCTTCTTATAATTGTTTTTTGAAAAGAATCAATATTAGCTACTTCATTATAAAATGGTTTTAACTCTTCATTCTCATCTAAATAATCAAGCATTAATTTAGAGAAGAATCCAGTTTCTTTGTATGGAATTTTAGTTTTTGTCATCGACCACATTTCCAAACAAATCAAAATCACTTGCCCCAGTAATTTTTACCATTGCATAATCTCCAATTCTTACAAAGTTATCTTCTGTACTTACCAAAACTTCGTTATCAACATCTGGCGAATCAAACTCTGTTCTTCCTACAAAATGACCATCTTCGGCTCTATCAAACAACACTTTTAGCGTTTTACCAATCTTCTCTTCATTTAATGACAATGAAATATCTTGCTGAAAATCCATAACCTCCTGAGCCCTTGCTTGCTTTTCATCGTCAGGAACATCATCCTCTAACTCATAGGCAGTTGTATCTTCCTCGTGAGAGTATGTAAACACTCCTAAACGATCAAACTTCATTTCAGCTATCCAAGCTTTCATTTCTTCAATATCATCTCTTGTTTCTCCCGGAAAACCAACGATAAATGTAGTTCGAATAGCAATTCCAGGAATTAAAGCTCTAACATCATTAATTAACTTAGTCGTCTTTTCTCTTGTTGCTCCACGCTTCATTGCTTTTAACATATTGTTAGAAGCATGTTGCAATGGAATATCTAAATAATTACAAACCTTAGGATTGACTTTCATTTCCTCAATAATTTCCATCGGAAATCCTGTTGGGTAAGCATAATGCAATCGAATCCACTCTATTCCTTCAACCTTAGATAGCTCTTTTAGTAACTCTGGCAACCTTCGTTTTCCATAAATATCTAAACCATAAAAAGTTAATTCTTGAGCAATTAAGATCAATTCTTTAACTCCTTTTGCAGCTAAATTTTTAGCTTGAAGAACTAAATCTTCAATCTTTGTAGATATATGGTTACCCCTCATTAATGGTATGGCGCAAAAAGCACATTTACGATCACAACCTTCTGATATCTTTAAAAAAGCATAATGACTAGGTGTAGTAATAATACGTTCACCAATCAATTCGTGCTTATAATCAGCATTTAAAGTTTTTAGTAGCTTAGGCAATTCTCGAGTTCCAAAGAAAGCATCTACCTCTTTAATCTCATCCTCTAAACCTTCTTTATACCTTTCAGACAAACAACCAGTAACATATAGTCTATCTACTTCTCCATCTTTCTTTGCTTGAGCATAACGCAAAATAGTATTTACGGATTCTTCCTTAGCGTTATCAATAAACCCACAAGTATTTATGATTACTATTTCAGAATCATCTTGCTTTGCTTCATGCTCAACTTCAAAGCCGTTGGCTTGTAATTGAGTCATTGTTACCTCTGAATCGAAAAGGTTTTTTGAGCACCCTAAAGTGATTACATTAACCTTGTTTTTTTTTAGTGTTTTAGTCTTCAAAATCTAATTATTTTATAACGTCTAAGAAACCTGTAACTGCTTTCCAATATTCTTTATGATCACCAAATTTCTCCCACAATGCTCTTGAACCGTGCTTTCCTAATTTAGTTGGTAAAAAATATGCCTTTTGCTCCGAAGGAATTGCTTCAGAAATTTTCCACCAATTTTTTTTCTCCATTTTTGCTGAAGTAATAAATACTGGAATCTCAATTTTTTTAGCACTTTGCTCTATCCAATCTGCTGGCTTACCCATTTTCTTGTAATACTCTGCTGGTGAAAATGCTAAAACAGCGTCAATATCATCTCTCTCACCAGCAATTTTCAAAACCAAACCTGCAGAGTATGAGCTTCCCCAAATAATTAATTGTGAAGCCTTTTCATAATTATTTTTCGAAAACTCAATTGCTGCAATCATATCAATCTCAGCATCTACATAAGTTGTACCTAATTTATTTTCAACTGCACGCTTATATGTTTCATTTTCAACATCATTAATTGCCTCTCCCGATCTTTGATCAATAGCCAAACAATTAAAACCCATTTTATTTAGTTTGGGAGCAATCTCTTTATACTCTCCTCTACTCCAACCGGCTTGGTGGAATAAAATAATTAATGGAGCTGTTTCGGTATTTGAAAAATATTTATCTGCAGTTATTTCTAATCCATCAGCAGATTTAAAAGTAAATTTTTCTTGAGCCGAAAATTGAAAAGAAACAATTATCAATAAAATTAAAAATAGATTTTTCATATTATTATTTTGATGCAAAGTTACAGATTAAAAAGCTCTTATAGCTCT
>CAJWVX010000205.1 GCA_913048175.1 uncultured Flavobacteriales bacterium
AATATTATTATATTCATATTATTCAACAAGGTGAATCATTGTATTTTATGCATAAAAAATACAATGTGCCTTTAGCAGTAATTAAAAAAGAAAACCCAAGTGTTTCTGATGGACTTAGTATTGGTGAAAAGATTTTTATTCCTGTAAAAAGGAATATTGAAGTTTCGGTTAAAACAGATGGTAACTTTATAAGTCATACAGTAAAAAAGAAGCAAACATTATATTCAATAGCTAAAATTTATGATGTAAAGCAAAAAGAAATTGTTGCGGCTAATCCAGAATTAAGTGAAGGCTTAAAAGATGAGCAGGTTCTTAAAATTCCTATAAAAGAGATTAAGATTAAAATTGATCCAGAGCTAGCAGCTAAAAATACAAAATATAACACGCATCGAGTTCAACAGGGTGAAACATTATACTCGTTAAGTAAGCTATATAATACAACGTCTGATACTATTAGAGTAGTGAATAATGGATTGTTACAGGGTTTAAAGGCTGGGGAAATGATTTATGTACCTGTTATGGTAATAGATGATTCCTTGCCTTTAGTTGGTGGTGATACAAGTGTTCGTTTAGAAATAGGTGAGCAACTTGAAAGGTGGATTTCAGATACAGGAATAACTGTTAAGAAATCTGAATATTCTATTGGTTTAATGTTGCCATTTTATTTAGATGTAAATGATGAAACAGTTGACAATAGAAGCGCATTTTCGGTGAAATCGATTTATCCAAAATCTAAATGGGCTATTGAGTTTTACAATGGGTTTAAAATGGCATTGGATTCAATTTCTTCGGATAGCTGTAAATTTAAAATTTACGTTTACGATACTAAAGGAAATGACTCTTTAAGAACTCAGAATTTATTGTTGAAACCAGAAATGGCGATGCACGATTTAATTGTTGGTCCATTACATTTTAATAACTTTAAACGAGTTGCTTATTTTGCCAAAGAAAACAGAATCCCTATTGTCTCTCCTGTTAAACAGAGTAATAGATTGTTATTAGGAAATCCGTTTATTTTTAAAGTAATTCCTTCAAAATCAACAATATTAGAACCTATTTGTAAATTAGTTGCAGATAGTTTTAAAACTGAAAATCTGTTGGCTATTGAATATGAAAATGCAAAAGAGAAATCTTTAGTAGACCTGTTTTTAAAATCATATAACGCTGAGTTATTGATTACAGATGATACTCTTATTTATTCTGCCATTAAGGTTCTGAAAATTGATAAGAATATTTCTGATGTTATTTCTAATCTTAAAATGGATAAAAATAATGTCATTTTTGTTCCCGCTTCAGATCAAACTTTTGTAACAAATCTTTTTAGTCTTTTGTCTACAACCATAAATAAAACTGAATATAAAGATTGCAAGGTTACTCTAATTGGGTTAGAAGAGTGGAAGAATTATGAAAATATTGATTTAGAGTACTTTCAGAAATTAAATGTTCATTTTTGCTCAACAAAATTCATTAATTATCAAGATTCATTAACAGCTAATTTTATAGATGCCTATAAAGAAAAAACTGCAACTTACCCTTCATATTATTCATTCTTAGGGTTTGATATTGCCTATTGCTTTGGTAATAATTTTATTCAATATGGAACAGTTTTTTCTGAAGCTGCATTAGAGCCAAAAGATGGAATGTCTATCAATTTAAATTTCTTTAAAACAGGAATAGAAAGTGGTTTCGAAAACAAGAACGCTTACTTGTTAAGATTTGAAAATTATGAGCTAAAAAGAATTAATTAGTTGTGTCTGATGAAAAAGAAGATATAAAAATTGATGTTTCTATTTTTGAAAAGGATGGGAAAACAGAGTTTTCAGAAAAAATTTCTATTCATAAAGAAAAAGCCAATAAAGCATTTCAAGAATTAATTGTTAACCTTAAAGTTGAGGCTACCGAAACACAAGTGGCTTCAAAAATTTTTGTAAAATATATTAAGGAAGGAAATGTTTCCGAAAAAGAGGAGCAAGAACTTAAAACTCAAGTTTACGATTTACTAAAAGTACTAGGAATTGGAATTCCTTTTGCTCTAATTCCCGGAGCAAGCTTATTAATCCCTTTTTTGATAAAGATTGCAAATAAAAAGGGTATTCAGTTGTTACCAACAGCATTTAATGAGGAAAATAATAAGTCTTAAACTATTAAAATCTACCGTTAATTAGTCAAACATATCCTTTGGTATAATATCATAACCAAAAAGCTATTTTTGTAGTAACTTGCAGAAAACAAAATAAAAAAAACTTCTAAGAATGCTTAAAAAATTACTCTTTGTTACGATTGCTTTTTTTTCTATTACAAGTCTAAATGCTCAATTAAACATAAATCTTATTGGACAACTTACTTTTCCAACTCATGGTGATGTAAATGATATTTGGGGGCATGTTGATGCTGTTGGAAATGAATATGCGTTGGTTGGCCTTCAGGATGGAACTTCTATAGTTGATATTTCAGACCCTCTGAACCCTGTAGAAGTTTTTTTTAGTCAAGGTGCAAATAGTATTTGGAGAGATTTAAAAGTTTGGGATAATCACGCTTACATTACCAATGAGAGTTCTGGAGGAATGAAGATTATTGATATGTCTAACCTTCCTGGTATAATTACAGTTTCAGACGTTTATCAATTTACAGGTACAACTTATCCTTTTAGCAAAGCACATGATGTTTATATTGATGAAAATGGTTTTGCTTATGTTATGGGTGCTGATAATGGAGTTGGTGGAGCTATTATTTTAGATTTGAATAATAACTCTCAAATACCACAAGAGGTGGGGAGGTATAACGATTATTACATTCATGATGGAATGGTTAGGGGAGATACCTTGTGGGCAGGTTGTGTTGATGATGGATTTATGGCTGCTATCGATGTAGCAACTAAATCTAACCCGATAACAATGGCTACACATGCTACTCCAAGTAATTTCACACATAATATATGGCCTTCGGATGATGGGCAAACAGTATTTACTACAGATGAAAAAAGTAATGCCTTTATCGCTTCTTATGATGTTAGTAATTTATCCAATATATCAGAATTGGATAGGGTACAATCTAGCCCTGGAGAATTAGTAATTCCTCACAATGTTTTTGTGTTGGGGAATTATTTAGTAACTTCCTATTATAGGGATGGAGTAACAATCCATGATGCTAGCAATCCTTCAAACATTATTGAGGTAGGGAATTATGACACTTCTCCGGCATTTTCAGGAGATGGTTTTAATGGCTGTTGGGGAGTTTATCCTTACTTACCTTCGGGTTTAATTATTGCCAGTGATATTGAGAATGGTTTATTTATCTTAGGGCCAACATATTCTCCAGCAACATATTTAGATGGAAAAGTATCTGATATCACAACTACTTTTGCTATTGATGGAGCCCAAATTGATATTCTATCAACTTCAATTTTTACAAATACAAACATTTTAGGGGATTATCAAACAGGTTTAGCAACTTCAGGAACATATAATGTTACTTATTCAAAAACAGGGTATATATCTAAAACAATTACAGGAGTTATTTTAACACCAGGAAATACAACTACACTTGATGTTGAATTAGAACCTTCTGTTCCATTTAATTTTCAAATGCATGTTGAAGAAAGTTTAACCTTTAATACTATTTCTGGAGCAAATGTTACAATTAAAGATAATGGGTTTACAACAACTTTACTAACGGATGCAAATGGTAATATTTCTATTCCAAATTTAATGGAAGGCTATTATGATATTTATATCGCTAAATGGGGATACGGGCAAATCTGTTTAACAAATCAATATCTTGGAGCTATAGGAAATATACACACGTATCAAATGAATATTGGTTATGAAGATGATTTTAGATTCGATTTAGGATGGACTGTTTCTGGAAATGCTTCTTCTGGTGATTGGGAAAGAGATTTGCCAAATGGAACAAGTTTTAATGGCGAAGCATCTAATCCTGGTGTTGATTCTCCATTAGATTGTAGTGAAGAAGCTTTTGTTACTGGTAACGATGGTGGACAAGCTGGTTCTGATGATATTGATGGAGGTGAAACTGTATTGTTATCTCCAATGTTTGATTTAACTTCTTACAATGATCCATCTATTAATTTCGATAGATGGTTTTTTAATGATGGGGGTTCAGGAACTCCGAATGATTCTCTTGTTATTGAATTATTGAATGGAAGTTCAGTTGTTCGAATTGATTTTGCTGATGTGAATAGTGCACCCTCTAATACTTGGACTTCAAAAAGTATTCAAGTTTCTAGCTTTACAACTGTTACAGCAACAATGCAATTAAGAGTTAGAGCTATGGATAACGCTGGTGGACATTTGGCCGAAGCTGGATTTGATAATTTTAAGGTTATAGAAAATAGCACTGTAAGTGTTGCTGATATAGTTTCTGATAATGACTTAACTATTTATCCAAACCCATTTAATTCTGAGATTAGTATTTCTTTTAATAATAAAGAAATACAGAATGGAAGAGTTGAGGTATTAGATTTAGCAGGCAGAATAATTGATCAAAAAGAGTTTAATAATACTTCTGTAGTTCGTTTTAAAAACGATTATAAAAGAGGTATTTACTTTATGAATGTTTATGGAAATGGTAAGCTGATTAAAACAGAAAAGGT
>CAJWVX010000206.1 GCA_913048175.1 uncultured Flavobacteriales bacterium
TTACAACAGAATTAACAAAAAAAGAGTTGCTTTTAGAAAGTCTAAATGATTTAGATTTTACAAACGAGCCTCAATTTGCCCAAGAATTAAGAACTAATGCAAAATCTGCATTAGAGAACTTAGAATTTCCTACTTCAAAAACAGAATATTGGAAATATACTAGAATTGGGAAAATAATAAACAAGACATACGGTATTCAGCACGAAGTGGCTGATTCTAACATTGATATTTCAAGCTATCTAATTCCTGAATTAGATGCGAATATCGTTGTTATCGTAAATGGCTTTTTTAGAGCAGATATCTCTAAAATAGAAACAGAAAACGGTTTAAAGATTAACTCTTTAAAAGAAGTTATTCAGCAATCTGATGACTTTATAAAGGATAATTTAGGGCAAATTGCTAAAGCTGAAAAAGAACTTTTTATTGCCTTAAATACAAGTTGTTTTACAGATGGTGTATTTATCAATTTAGATAAGAATGCGGTAATTGAGAAACCAATTCACATTATTAATATTACCAACAGTGATAATCTTATTACAAACACAAGAACGATTGTAAAGGCAAACGATAATTCTTCAGTTAAAATTATAGAATCTTTTATTAACCTTCAGGGCGAAGAAAGTTTCACAAACAACGTTTCAGAATTCTTTTTGAATCCTAATTCTAATGTAGAATATAATAAGGTTCAAAACAAGGCCGGTGAAAGCTACCAAATATCTTCAGAACAAGTTTATCAACTTAAAGATAGTAATTTCACTATTAATACAATGACTCTGCAAGGAACTTTAGTTCGAAATAACTTAAACATTGAAGTAAATGGTGAAGGTTGTGAAACAAACCTAAATGGAATTTACTTAGGTGAGGAAAAGAATCATACTGACAACCACACCATTGTTGACCACTTAAAACCAAACTGTAACTCGAATGAAGTTTACAAAGGAATTTTAGATGGAAATTCTGTTGGTGTTTTTAATGGAAAAGTATTTGTTAGAAGAGATGCTCAGAAAACAAACGCATTTCAACAAAACAATAATATATTATTAACTGATGATGCTGTAATTAACTCAAAACCTGAGCTAGAAATTTATGCTGATGATGTTAAATGTAGTCACGGTTCTACTATCGGTCAATTAGATGATGAAGCTATTTTCTACTTACGAGCTCGAGGAGTTAGCAAAAGAAGTGCTATTAATATGATGATTACTGCTTTTGTGAAAGATGCGCTGGAAAGAGTGAGTATTCCTGAACTTAAAAGTTATATTGAAACAAAAATTGATACTCGATTTAATAGTTAAAACTTATAGCGTAAAAATTGTTTTGAGCTACAATATTGCTTGAGAACCAAATAGCGTCATTATATATTTCATAATTGAACTACTTAGCAATAACTCAAAAAAATTGAAAAAATGGCAACAGAAACTGAAATTATCGACCTTCAAAAAATAAGAAGTGATTTCCCTATACTTTCTCGTGAAGTCAACGGAAAACCATTAGTTTATTTTGATAATGGAGCATCTTCACAAAAACCTCAACAAGTTATTGATGTTATTTCTCATTATTATGAATATGAACATAGTAATATTCATAGAGGAATTCACACACTAAGTCAAGAAGCTACGAATGCTTATGAAGATGCAAGAAAAACATTACAGCATTTTATTAATGCCAAACACGATCACGAAGTCATTTTTACCGCAGGTACTACCGGTAGTATCAATTTAGTAGCATCAAGTTTTGGTAAAAAGTATTTAAAGGAAGGAGATGAAATCATTATTTCAACGATGGAACATCATTCGAACATCGTGCCTTGGCAAATGATATGTGAGGAAAAAGGAGCTATACTGAAAGTCGTTCCTATAAATGATGATGGAGAATTCTTAATGGAGGAATTTAACGATTTACTTTCTGATAAAACTAAATTGGTTGCTGTAACGCACGTTTCTAATACCTTAGGAACAATCAATCCTGTAAAAGAAATCATTGAAAAATCTCATGCAAATGGGGCCTTAGTGTTAATTGATGGAGCTCAATCTATTCCACATACAAAGGTAGATGTTCAAGAATTAGACTGTGATTTCTATGTTTTTTCAGGACATAAAATGTGTGGACCAACTGGAGTTGGAATACTTTACGGAAAAGAAGATATCTTAAATAATTTACCTCCTTATCAAGGTGGAGGTGACATGATTAAGACAGTAACTTTTGAGAAGACAACCTACAACTCATTGCCTCACAAACTAGAAGCAGGAACACCAAATATAGCAGGAGGAATTGGTTTGGCTGCTGCTGCAAAATACATGAACGAAATAGGTATTGATAAGATTGAAGCTTATGAGCATGAATTGTTAATTTATGCAACTCAACAAATCAAACAAATTGACGGGGTTCGCATCATCGGAGAAGCTGAGAATAAAGCAAGTGTTTTGTCGTTTTTAGTTGATGGAACTCATCCCTCAGATATTGGAATGATAGTAGATAAATTAGGTGTTGCAATTCGCACAGGACATCACTGTACGGAACCACTAATGGATAGATTTGGAATACCTGGAACTGCAAGAGCCTCTTTTGCTTTTTACAATACAATAGAGGAAGTAGATATTTTTATTACCGCTCTAAAAAGAGCAATTAAAATGCTTTTATAATGAAAATAAAAGAAGGACAAAACGAAATAATTGAAGAATTTGCTCTATTTGATGAGTGGATGGACAAATACGAACACATTATTGAGTTAGGCAAAGACTTACCAATAATTGATGATAAAAATAAAGTAGAAGAAAACTTAATCAAAGGGTGCCAATCTAGAGTTTGGTTACATGCAGAATTGATTGACAATAAGATTATTTTCTCTGCTGATAGTGACGCTATTATTACAAAAGGAATTATAGCCCTAGTCATAAGAGTATACTCTAACAACACACCTAAAGACATTGCTCAATCAGAATTATTTTTTATTGATAAAATCGGATTGCAAGAACATCTATCTCCAAGCAGAAGTAATGGCTTATTGTCGATGGTAAAACAAATAAAAATGTATTCAATTGCGTTTCAAGTAAAAGCATAAAAGATGGAAGAAAACACAGAACATAAAAAAGAAATTTCTAAAAAAGATGTTGAAGGTTTAGTTGTAGAGACTTTAAAAACAATTTTCGACCCTGAAATACCTGTTGATGTATACGAACTAGGATTAATTTATGAAATCAATATTGATGATGACTTTAATGTAGAAATTATTATGACATTAACTTCTCCTTCATGCCCTGTTGCTGAAAGTATGCCTGAAGAAATTAGACAGAAAGTTGACGATATGTGGAGTGTGAAATCTGCAACAGTAGAATTAGCTTGGGAACCAACTTGGGGTAAAGAAATGATGAGTGAAGAGGCTAAATTAGAGTTAGGATTTATGTGAAAATCTAAAATTAATTTTTAGTGGTAAATAGATAAATTCATCTATTTATAATCAATAAAAACAATGATTTATAGAATTATTTGAAGGCCAAAAATCCTAGAGTTTGCTGATCGCTGATCGCTTCAAAACCGAACTAGGTTGCAAAGAATACCTATCTAAAATAAAGTGGCAGGATGATTATAACTGTGTAACATGTGGTCATAAAAAAGCCAAATCAGGAAGAATTATTCTCGGATTTGCAATAAATAAAGTCCTACTGATACTACTTCATCCAGTACATTGTTTCATCAAATAAAGTTTAGTTTACATAAAGCATTTTGTATTGCCTTTGAAATGACAACTACAACTAAGAGTTTGTCGGCAAGTCAAATGAATGCTAGGTATGGTGTTACCGATAAGACAGCGAGATTATTGATGCATAAGATTAGAGAGGCTATAAAATCTAGTGGTAATAGCCCAACGGAGGGTATGGTCCATGTTGATGAGTTTGTAATTAGAGGCAAGGAAAAGTAGGTTGTTGTGCGCAGCTATAATAGTAAAAAATATAAAATTACTTGTTCAGTTGACTTACTGATAAAGGAAAGGTCAAGAGAATGTATGGCTTGAAAATAGCTAATTATTCATCAAAAGAGTTGTAAACTATTTTTGAACAACACATAAGAGTGATCAAGCAAATATCACAACGAATCAATGGAGAGCTTATGGTCCTTTATCTGGTAAATATAAGATCACACAAGAAAAAGTGGTGGAGGTGTTAATTTCAAAGCTTTACACACTATGATTCCTCAGTTAAAATAATGGCTAAGAACTACCTAATTTTGGATTAGCCCATATTAGTGTTAATAGATATTAAGATGAGTTCTGTTATCGATTAAATAGGTAGCAATAAAAAATATTTAATAATATAATTGAAAGAATAGTTCTTTCAAATAAAAAATATCAAACAGAATTAATCTGTTCTTAACTACGCACCTTTATTCATTTTAATGCAACCAATAGATAACAAATACGTCTACTTGCTATAAACTCTTCATCTTTATGAAAAACATAATAATTTTACTGCTTGTACTGTTATCCTTTTCATCTAAATATAATGGTCAAGTAACTATTTGCAACAGAATCTCCTCAAGCCTAGATGATGTTGAAGAAGATGGAAACAATGGCTCTATTTAC
>CAJWVX010000207.1 GCA_913048175.1 uncultured Flavobacteriales bacterium
ATTATGAATATGCTGAGTAAATCAGATGTATTTGCTGAAAACAAGTTGTTCGCAACATTAGATACTACGATTAGAAAAGTTGTAATAGGAAACTTACCTTTTTTACTAACGGATACTGTTGGATTTATTAGAAAACTCCCTCACCATTTAGTAGAGTCATTTAAGTCAACTTTAGATGAAGTTAGAGATGCTGAGGTTTTGGTACATATTGTAGATGTTTCTCATCCAAATTTTGAGGATCATATAAAGGTTGTAAACGAAACATTAAAAGATATTGGAGGTTTAGATAAGCCTACAATTATTGTTTTTAATAAAATTGATGCGTTTACTTATGAAAAAAAAGATGACGATGATTTACTTCCTAAAACAAGAGAAAACTACTCTTTAGAAGATCTAAAAAAGATGTGGATGTCAAAGGTTGATTATCCTACGGTTTACATTTCTGCAGTTAAAAAACTAAATACTGACGTGTTAAAAGAGGTCTTGTATGAGCATATTAAAAAGACTCATATGGATATTTATCCACACCAGTTATTGTACTAATGTGGCTGTCATTCTCAGCTTGATTGGGAATCTAACAAATAAAAAAAGCTCGTTGAGAAATCAACGAGCTTTTTTTGTTTTCTGCGTATTGCTATTACTTAGCTACTACAAATTTGGTAGAGTGGATAACGTTTCCGTTAACATCATTAATTTTGTAGAAATATAACCCATTTTCATAATTAGATACAGATAATGAAATTGATTTAGAGTTAAAACGCTCAGCTCTAATTAACTTCCCAGTAACATCAACTATTTTAATGTTATCGTTATTTGTTAATTGAGTAGATATTGTAATATTATTTTTTGCAGGGTTAGGATATAAAGAAACCTTATCATCAGTATTAACAACTTGATTCACACTAACCGATGTTGGCCTAGGTTTTAACCACTCAATTTCACTAACGATTCCATTTGCCTCATAATCCATTTTAACTATCGAAAATTTAGCTTCAGGATCATTCGACCACCATGTTGCAGTTCTAGTTGTATCATATTCTATAGGGTCCATTCCAAATGCCAAGGCTGTAGAAGCATCCATTATATTCCACGTATTTGATTGATACATCCAAGTGGTATCAATATTTTTTTCTTGAACTAATTGCCTTAATGAAGCAAATGTTCCTAAAGGAGTTGTTACATCTCCCCAAGCATCAATTTCACTGATTTGTGTAATGGTATGAGTTATTTTAAGGGAGTCTATTCCTAATGCAGCAGCATAAAAGGTTCCCAACTCACCATTCCATGAACTATTATAAGTTGTTCCCATTGTAGAAGGAAATGTTATGATTGTATATGTAAAAGGAATGGAAGTTTCGATTCCATCTTCAACTTTGTGAACGTCATCAGTTGCTAACATCGATGTGTTTTTTGTTAAGAAATACCAAGCACTATCTTCGCTTGACTTTATCATTCCTAAATTAGAAAGAGGAAAATCAGCACTTCCAGTAAGTGTTATTGGATATTGAAAGGTCATAGTATCCAATACGTCATCACTAATTGTTGAGTAATCCCCAACTTGGTTAGCTCCAGTAGAACCAATTGTAATTGTGCGTGGTAAAGTCTCGATAGCTTGTTCAATTTGATCGCCCATACCTACAGCATCTGTGCTGTTTAGTGTTATTTGGGCTTGAGAATTGTATACGCCAACAGAACTTAGCATCATTAAAGAGAGTAACTTTTTTTAAGTTAGTAATAAATATACATCGTATTTAATTAAAAAGCAACTACTTACAATAATCGAATTAGATTATCGAATAACATTAAACTTGTTGGAGGTAGTTATTTCTCCAGAAAGGAGACTATAAACTTTATAAATATAAGTTCCAGAAGAAAGGGCTGAAATATCAATTTTAGAATTTTTAGTAAAAGAGGTCGATAATAATAATTTACTAGATAAATTAGAGATTTCTATCTGCTGTTCTTCAGGAGAATTAGTGGTTAAGTTAATAAATGATTTTGCAGGATTTGGGTAAACATGAATGTAATATTTAGAGGAGACTGTTTCTTTTTTTGCAGAAGCATTAAGCTTAAATTCATCTAAAAACAAAGTTGAACCAATTTTAGCATAACCTTTTTCACCATTATTGATAACTGCATTTGCACTTGATAAAGCTATGAAGCTAATTTTCTCAGGAGTTTCATTTGAAAAATACTCAATATCTATAATTTCTTTTACCCAGTTTTCTTCAATTTTATTTGAAGTAAAAAAGCCTTCGCCAATTACAATTATAGAGTTGCCAATCAATTTTGTAAGTTGAACTCCAACTAATACCTCATCACCTAAAACAGGAGAGCACTTATAGGTAAACTCGAAACTTTTAGGCCTTTTAGAGTTTTTTGTTTGTTGAAGTAAAGAACCGATTAAGGTGTCAAGACCATAAGTTGTACCGTTCTTCCAATAAGCAGTTGTAAGTTTTAAACTAGCTAAGCCAGCAGCAGGATTGTCTACAATCTTAATTAAAGTAGTCGGAGCATTAAATTCTGTAGCATCTGAAGTGTTTACCCAGTTTTTGGCTTCATCAATTCCTTTGTAATTAACGTTCCATTTTTCAAAGTCTAAATTACTTTGTGCAGAACAGTTGATTACGGCCGTTATTCCAATTAATATAATTGCTATTTTTCTCAAAATCGTTACAAAAGTAGTTGTTTACATCGTTGGTTTTTAATTAACTTTTCAACACGTAAACCGTTAAAAAACATTAATTAGAGCAAGAGTTTTCAAGTTTTTTCTCAGAAATGCTTACTGATATCTCTTTTGGAGAGGTCTAAATTTTTCACGATTTTAGTGGGTAGTAAAATAAAGAATTTAGCACTCAACCTATCGTTCTGCCTATTTTATAAATTCTTTACTACCTTTGTATTTATGAGTTCGATAAGACAACAGAAAGTAGCAAGATTATTACAAAAAGAGATTAGTCAAATTTTCATGTTGAATGGTGCTAATTGGTTTCCAGGAACTATGGTAACAGTAACTATAGTAAGACCTTCTCCGGATTTTAGTTTTGCAAAAGTATATCTAAGTGTTTTTGGTAAAATGGAGCCAAAAGAATGTGTTGAGTTAATTTCAGCACACTCTAAATTGGTGCGAGGAGAATTAGGAAACAGAATTGGCAAACAATTAAGGATTACACCAGAAGTTGCATTTTATGTTGATGACTCATTAGACTATGCTGAAGAAATTGATCAACTATTGAAAAAGTAAAATTAGTTGTTGGTGTTTAGTATATGGGAAAAATATCAATCTAAAAACCAAACACTATCAACCAAACACTAAAAGTTGAACTTTCCTTTTTACATAGCAAAGCGATATTTGATTTCTAAGAAATCGCAAAATGTTATCAATATTATTTCATGGATTTCTGTTAGCGGAATTGCTGTTGGAACAATGGCGTTGATTATTGTACTGTCTGCGTTTAACGGATTAGAAACTTTAGTCGAAAATCTTTATGCATCATTTGATCCAGATTTAAAGATTACTGTTGTTGATGGAAAAACCTTTGAGACTAAAGATTTTCCTAAGAATAAAATTCTAGCAATTGAAGAAGTTGCATTTTATAATTCAGCACTAGAAGAAGTCGCCCTCATCAAATACCAAGACAAACAAACAGTAGCTACGATTAAAGGAGTTGAGAGTAGTTTTTATTTGATGAGTGGAATGGACTCCATGATTATTGAAGGGAAAATTCAGCATAATTCAGAAAATAAAAATAACATTATAATGGGCTGGGGAATCGCAGATCAATTATCTCTTTTTATTTCTCAAAGCGTTTATCAAGTCAGTATTATTGTTCCTAAAAGAGGGACAAAAAAAGGGCTTTCTCCGGGTTCAGAATTTAATAGAAAAACTGCTAATGCTACCGGAATATATTCTGTAAATCCTGATTTTGATTCTAAATACATTGTAGCTGATTTAGGATTCGTTCAAAAATTGTTAAAACATAAGGGGAGATTATCTTCTGTTGAATTAAATTTAAAAAAAGGGGCTGATTGGGAAAAAGTAAAACAAAAAGTACAACAAGTTGTTGGCGATAAATATAAAGTACAAACCCGTTTTGAAATGAATGAGTTAATCTTTAAAACCAATAAAACCGAAAAATGGATTACCTTTTTAATCCTCTCATTTATTTTGGTAATTGCTTCGTTCAATATTATTGGATCCCTTACTATGTTGATTATAGATAAACAAAAAGATGTTTGGATTTTAAAAACGATGGGAGCAAACAATAAGGTTATTCGTAGAATATTTTTTGTAGAAGGTATGCTCATTAACTTTTTAGGTGCCTTTATCGGAATGTTTTTAGGAGGACTTATTTGCTGGGCTCAAACTAAGTTTGGCTTGCTACAATTAGAGCATAGTGTAATTGACTTTTACCCAGTGGAATTAAACCTTTTAGACTTTGTTAATGTTTCTATTATTGTAATAATAATTGGGTTAATTGCCTCTTGGTATCCTGTAAGAATATTGACTAAGAAGTATTTGTAGCTCCTTTAATGTGTCATTCTGAGCAATAATTTAT
>CAJWVX010000208.1 GCA_913048175.1 uncultured Flavobacteriales bacterium
ACCTGAATTTGATTTTTCAGCGAAGATAATTTATGTTTTGAGTTTGTTCGTTTAACGTTTAGGCTAAAATATGAGTTTCTGCTCAGCACAAATATCGATTTCAGACAGTGTTAGCATCAATTACAGTTTAATAAAGTCTAATTTTTTTTCCAAACATATGTAGATCACAATTTGGGTGTTCATCAAATATTTCTTTTAGAAATAAATTAATTTTTTTTGCAAGGAATACGTACTTGTATCTGACTCCTTCATTTTTAATCTTTACCCCTTGCTCTAGGAGTTTAACTAATCGGGAAAACGTGAATTTTTGATCTTGATTCCAGAGACCTAAATTCCAAGCCCCATTTATTTTTAACATGTTGAAACAACAAGATACAATATCGAAATAATCGAATACATCACCCTGATATAATCCTCGACAGTTAATTTTACTAAAGTCAAATTGATTTGTAATACTCAAGTCGATTAGAATCCTTGGATAATCAGCATATTTGACTCCAATTGATATGCTTTATTTAACGCTGGTCCAAAACAGAAATCTTTGGAATGGTAAATTTTACCGATACTAATTGCGCCTCGCAGAAGGCATTCATAGCTTCGCATAATTTGAAACTGAAGAGATTCAATGATTGAAATAAAATGATCTAATATTATTTCGTTCTCAAGATCGTTGTCAATTCTGGAAGAAAGAACGATGCAATCCGAGAAGTAGGAGATTTGGAAATCAATTTCACTTTTATTAAAGTCATAGAAGAGTGAGGAGGATGAAGTGCTTTTTAGCTCCGAAATGATTTCTCGTATTTTAATTGGTGATTTATCATTAACAATATTCTTGAAGCCCAAAACGTCAATAAATGCTACTATCCGATCTTGAAAAGAATTTTGACGCGACTTAAACTCATCAAACGCATCTAAGAAGTAATTTAGAGAAACTCCAGGAATAATCTCTTCGAAGTAATAAGAAAGGGATTTTATATAATATTCACTCTCATTATATTCATGTCTTTCAAGTTTGGAAATTATTGCACCCAAATATCGGTCATGTGTCAATAAGACGTGACGCGATAGTGAAGTTTTATTCGCTTGTATCAAGTCATGTATTTTTTCTCCAAAGAAACGGTCAAACTCATCGAATTCAATTTTTGATCTCTGCAATAAGTGATTGGAGGCCAAAAATTCTGCAATTACACGATTAATTTTGTTCTCGTACTGTTTTACCTCTTCTTTCCAAAAATCTTGAAGTTCTATATCCTTTTCAATTATTTTTAAATTGAAGAAAAAGACGTCTGCTGTTTCGTGATTATCTAGAATGAATTTTTTATAGGAAGAAATTGAATTAGTGTTCTTAATGTGACCTGAAATTAGGTTGTGATTAATTAAATCCGAATTACCATCAGTACATTGATATTCTCCCAAATCATCAATAGTATAAATAGCGTAGTCCTTTGTTTTGAAATATTTAAAGAGGTTGATCTCAGATGAGGTGACCGAGGATACAGTACCGAATATATTTTGTAATGTCATTGTCTGTAATAGTAGATGAAACTAATTAGTAAAAAAATAGCTCTCTTGGTAGCATAAATTAGGTTTAATTTGACGAGAGGCAATACATAGTGAACAATTGGTGCTAACGCCCTTTTTGGAAATGTTTTAATCCTTGGACAAGCTCAGGATAAATTAATCTTAGATGTTGTTAAACGAAATTGGCGTTTTTTTAGGAGAAATTCAACTCCTAAAAATTACATTTACGCATTAAATTTAAGATGTAATAAAAGGATATGTTGTTCGAATCTATTCTTCAAGTTGATTTGTATAGAAAATAAATTTTCTACAAATTAGCGTTCAGAATAACATTCCGTTTATTTTTACACCATATTAAACGTATTTATTTGAATTTCGATTACAACAAAATAGATTTACCAGTAAAAGATGTTATTCCTAAAATTAAGGAAGAACTGAATAATGCGTCAACTTTAATTTTAAAAGCTCCACCAGGAGCTGGAAAGAGTACGTTGGTTCCTTTAGCTTTAATGGAAGAGGTTTGGTTAACTGGCAAGAAAATTATCATGTTAGAACCAAGAAGGTTAGCTGCTAAAACAATTGCTAATCGGATGGCAGATTTGTTGGAAGAGAAAGTAGGAGAGTCTGTTGGTTATCGTATTCGTTTTGAAAGTAAAGTTTCAGATAAAACAAAAATTGAAGTTTTAACAGAGGGAATATTAACCCGAATGATTCATGATGATAATGGATTAGAGGGGGTAGGGCTTGTTATTTTTGATGAGTTTCATGAAAGAAGTATTCATGCCGATGTGGCAATGGCATTGTGTAGAGAATCTCAAGAGGTATTGCGACCAGATTTAAGAATTTTGGTAATGTCGGCAACCTTAGATATGCCAGAATTATCTAGAATGTTAAAAGCTCCAATCGTAGAAAGTTTAGGAAGGCAACATCCTGTTGATGTAAATTATGCTGGAGATAGCGATATGAAACTTTTGCCAGAATTAACAAGCAGAGTTGTTAAGGCTGCTATGGATAAACATGATGGGGATGTGTTAGTTTTTCTGCCCGGACAAGGAGAAATAAAGAAATGTGAGGAAATTCTAAAGCGTTCTTTAACAGGAGTAATGATTCATCCTTTATTCGGTCAGCTTCCTCCAAAGGAACAGTTTGCTGCAATTATGCCTAATAAAGACGGTAAACGAAAAGTTGTTTTAGCTACCAATATTGCAGAAACAAGTTTAACAATAGAGGGGGTTAGAATAGTTGTTGATTCTGGTTTTGAACGGACTTCTCGGTTTAATTCAAATACGGGATTGTCACGATTAGAAACAATTCAAATTTCTAAAGATTCAGCAGATCAAAGAGCAGGTAGAGCAGGAAGGTTAAGTTCTGGGGTTTGTTATCGTATGTGGACTATCGCAACACAATCTAGATTGGATGAGCATGGTAAACCAGAAATTGAACAAGCAGATTTAAGTTCATTAGTATTAGATATGGCACAATGGGGAATTGTTGATGCTGAAGATTTATCTTGGGTAACTCCTCCTCCAAAAGGAAATGTAGCAAAAGCTTCTAAATTATTACATGAATTAGATGCATTAGAGAATGATAAAATTACCCAGCACGGTAAAGCATTACATCGTTTGCCAACTCACCCAAGAATAGGACATATGCTTATTAAAGCGAAAGAGGCAAATCAATTAGCTTTAGCTACTGATATTGCTCCTTTATTAGAAGAACGGGATCCATTACCACCAGAAACAGGTATTGATATCAATTTAAGAATAGAAGCGCTTAGAAGATATCGAAAGGAGAAAGTAGGGAGTAATAGATTAGTTAGAATAGAAAAGATAGCTGCTCAATATCGGAGTATGTTTAAATTAAAGGTTGATAATTCAATTTTTGATGATTATGAAACAGGTATTTTATTAGCATATTGTTATCCTGAACGCATTGCATGTGGACGACCAGGAAATAATGCACAATTTCAAATGGCTAACGGACAATTGGCTTCTGCAGGCCATAGGGATGATTTAGAAAATGAACCTTGGCTGGCTATTGCTCATGTTAATGATAGGCAAGGTATGGGTAAGATATTTATGGCATCACCTCTCAATCCAAAAGATTTAAAACCTTTACTAAAAACAAAAGAAGTAATAATATGGAGCACTAAAAAAGGTGGTTTAATCGCTTCTGAAAACAAAGGGATTGGAAATATAGTTTTGCAAAGCAAGCCATTAAAGAATCCTGATGAGGATTTAATTTTTAAAGCGTTAATTGGAGCAGTTAATAAGGAAGGAGCTTCTTTATTAAATTGGAATGAAGATGTAGAGCAGTGGCAAAATAGAGTGTTGACTATGCGAGTGTGGTATCCCGATGATGGTTATCCTAATGTGAGTACAAAAGCTTTATTAGCTTCAGCAGAAGAATGGTTAGGACCTTATTTAAATGATGTACGCAGTCCTAGTGATTTTAAGAAAATTAATTTAAAAGAAGTTTTACAATACAGTTTAGAGTCATCACTTCAAGGAAAGTTAAACTCTTATGCACCTAAGACGATTGAAGTGAAAAGTGGTTCTAAGATTAAATTACAATATGTAGTTAGTGGATCTGAACCAATATTAGCGGTTAGGCTACAAGAGTGTTTTGGTATGGCAGATACTCCAAAAGTTAACGATGGTAAAATGAGTGTTTTAATGCATTTGCTTTCTCCAGGGTTTAAAATAGTTCAGATTACATCTGATTTAAAAAGTTTTTGGGATAATGCTTACTTTGATGTTCGTAAAGATTTAAGAAATCAATATAAACGTCATTTATGGCCTGAGAAACCTTGGGAAGAAGAAGCGATTAAGGGTTCTCGCAAAAAAATAAAATAGTTGTTTTTTTTTGTTTAATTTTTTTGAAATATTTATTTTACACTAAACACTAAACACTAAACACTAAACACTAAACACTAAACACT
>CAJWVX010000209.1 GCA_913048175.1 uncultured Flavobacteriales bacterium
GCAGCAAAATCTTCAATTAGAGATACCGCTCGTGTATTAGACTTGCCTTTAAGTGATGCAGATAGGATAGCAAAACTAGTTCCAAATATGGCAAAACTAAGTGCTATTTTTGAAACGAATCAAAAAGATTTAAGAAATAAATTTAGACCTGATGATTTAACTAGAATTAATCAGTTATTAATGATTGCTAATTCTGAAAATCTTGAATCAGAAACCATAAAACAAGCAAGAATATTAGAAGGATCTCTTAGAAATACTGGTATTCACGCTTGTGGAGTTATTATTACTCCTGATGATATAACAAATTTTGTACCAATAGCAACTGCAAAGGATTCAGAACTTAATGTAACACAATTTGATAATGCTGTTGTTGAACAAGCAGGATTACTTAAAATGGACTTTTTAGGCCTTAAGACATTAACTCTTATTAAGAATACTGTAAAAATTGTAAAAGCTAAATATGGGATACTTTTAGATCCAGATAATTTTCCATTGGATGATAAAAAAACTTTTGAATTATTTCAGAATGGTGAAACCGTAGGAATATTCCAATATGAATCACCTGGAATGCAAAAACATTTAAAAGATTTAAAACCGACTGTTTTTGGTGATTTAATTGCTATGAATGCACTTTACAGGCCAGGGCCAATGGAATATATACCAAGTTTTATTAGGAGAAAACATGGAGATGAAAAAATAGTATATGATTTTCCTGAAATGGAAGAGTATTTAAAAGACACCTATGGTATTACAGTTTATCAGGAGCAAGTGATGCTATTATCCCAAAAACTTGGTGATTTTACTAAGGGAGAAGCAGATATTTTAAGAAAAGCAATGGGTAAGAAAGAAAAGGATGTTCTTGATAAAATGAAGCCTAAGTTTTTAAATAACGCTAAGAATAAAGGACTAAATATCAATAAAATAGAAAAGGTTTGGAAAGATTGGGAAGCTTTCGCAAGTTATGCTTTTAATAAATCACATTCTACTTGTTATGCATGGATTGCTTATCAAACAGCCTATTTGAAAGCAAATTATCCAGCTGAGTATATGGCTTCAGTATTATCTAATAACATGAATGATATAAAGTCTATCACATTCTTTATGGGTGAATGTAAGAGAATGAAATTAGATGTATTAGGTCCTGATATAAATGAATCCTATTATAAATTTGCTGTTAACAAGGATAATGCCATTAGATTTGGTATGGGGGCAATTAAAGGTGTTGGTGCATCTGCAGTAAATGCAATAGTATCTGAAAGGAAGAAAAATGGGAACTATACATCAATTTTTGATCTTTCCAAAAGGGTTGAGTTAAGAGCTGCTAACAAAAAAGCCTTTGATAGTCTTGCTGTTGCAGGAGCTTTTGATTGTTTTAATTCAATTCACAGAGCACAATATTTTAATGATATTGGCGATGGGATTACCTTTATTGAAAAAATAATTAAACATGGCGGTAAATTTCAAGCTAACAAGAATTCAGCACAGGTTAGTTTGTTTCAAAATTCATCTGACGTCCAAGTATCTGAATTGCAGATTCCAGAGACTAAACAATGGGATACAATAGAAAAACTTTCAAGAGAAAGAGAAGTAATTGGTATTTATATTTCTGGTCATCCTTTAGATGATTTTAAAGTTGAAATGGAATCATTCTGTAATGCAAATGTTTCAATGTTTAAATCCCCTAAGGATTTTGTAGGGAAGGAACTAGCAATTGCAGGTGTAATAACTGATTTAGAACATAGGGTTAGTCGTCAAGGGAAAGGCTGGGCTTCATTTACTTTGGAAGATTATGTTGACTCTTTTGAATTCAGAATTTTTGGTGAGGATTACTTAAAATTTAAACATTTCTTAATCTTAAATAATTTTATTCATATTAAAACAAGAATAGTTGAAGGTTGGAAAAATAAGGAAACAGGAATAGTTGGAGAACCTAGAATTCAATATAAAAACTTTAAACTTCTCCAAGATGTTGTTAAGTCATTTGCACGAAAACTATCAATTCAATTAAATCTTGATGATATAGAAGAAACTAAAATAGATGAAATAAAGAAACTCTTAGTTAAACACAAAGGAGATCATAACTTGAGTTTTGCGGTATATGATGAAAAAGAAAAGATGAAAATTGATATGCAGGCGACTAAACATAAGATTAATATATCTCCTGAATTATTAGAATTACTAGATCAGGAAAAAATATATTACAAATTAAATTAATCTAGATTGTAAATTCATTGATATTAGTTATTTTAGCAAAAAAAATTATTTAAATGGCATTAGAAATCACAGATGCAAATTTTGAGGAATTAGTTCTCAAAAGCGAAAAACCGGTTTTAGTAGATTTTTGGGCGGCTTGGTGCGGCCCATGTAGAATGGTAGGTCCAGTTATAGAAGAAATTAGCAATGAATATTCTGACAAAGCAGTTGTTGGAAAGGTAGATATAGATTCTAATCAAGAATATGCAGCTAAATACGGTGTAAGAAATATCCCAACAGTTTTAGTCTTTAATAAGGGTGAAATAGTTACAAGACAGGTAGGTGTAGCTCCTAAAAACACCTATACAGAAGCTATAGACAGCTTACTGTAATATACCAAACCTAAAGTATTGATAATCAAGTAACTTGATTAGTTAATGCTAAATTTTGTATATTGCCACACATTTTTTTAAGATGAAAAAGGTATTACTAAATATCCTGTTTTTTTTATTTTCTATACTCTGTTTTTCTCAGAGTATAGATTTAGTAAGATTTGATGATACTAAAACATATAATCCAGGATCTGGGGTGTCATTACACATTAATCCTACAGGGGTATTTGTTCTTGATGATCCCTCAAACTTGTCAGCTGCAGCAAATAATGCTTTTCATCTAGAGTTATCTGAACCAGGAGGAGATTTTACTAATCCAGTTAGTTTAGGAACTGTACACGATTTTTATACGCCACTAATGAATGGTGTGATACCTACAGGAACAGCCTCTGGTAATTATAAGCTGCGAGTTAGATCAACTCAGCCAGTTACCAATGTAGAAACAGCCTCATTTACTATTGATAATTCCGTAACATCAGCATTGCCAACAGTTCAAACTACAATGCAGAGTAATACGAATTATTTTGAATGTTTAAATGATGGTGCTAACACGATTAACCCTTATTTTGGATCTCTTAAGCAGTCTTATGATGCCTTGACTGCTGATATGCCTCCTAGTTACAAATTTCTTCAAGTAACTGCTTCGAATTCATCATACACGTTAAATGTTAACTTAATTGATATTGATGCGGGAACTACTACTGCACTTACAGCAACAAGTCCTGGAGTGTATTCTGTTCCAGATACACTATCTGTGGGAACTTATAATATTGAGATTGAGGAAGTAGATTCCTCTGGAAATTCAAGTTTTTTTAGTACTACTTTTATATTTCATACAAGTGCTACAGCATTTGGAAATGCATCTTCTGAAATAGTTTGTGTGGGTGAAACTGTAGTATTTAGTATAGATATTACCAATTTGTCACTTGGCAGTAACTATATGGCCTCTTACTATACATTTGATTTTGGTGATGCAACGGGAACAATTATAAAAACTCAGGCTGAGCTTTTAGCGGATTATACTTCACCTGTAAATCCAATAACACATGTTTTTTCTCAAGCCTCATGTAGTACGTTAAGCACAAACTTTGACATAGAAATGAAATTGTACAATAAAGGATTGTCTGTTGGAGGTACAACTCCAGCATGTGATGAGTATATTGCCAATGGATCTGGTGCAACAAAACAGGTTACTACAAGTGAATCTCCAGATGCTTCTTTTGTCTTAAATCCAGAACAATGTATTACTGAAGATATTAGGGCTATAAACACATCTACAGCAGGTTCTTATCCAACACCTTCTGGGGAATGTACTGAAGAACCAAGTTATTCCTGGTATTATAAGCCACCAACTGCTAGTGCTTTTATTCCAGTATTTGCAGGATCACCATGGCTTGTTGGAAATAATTTAATTATTCCAGCAGCTGATATTACAGTTCCAGGGTGTTGGGAGATTAAACTAACAGCTGTAAATCAGGACTATTGTCAACAGGAGTCAGAGTATACGGATACGGTTAATGTTGAAGCTGTTCCTGAAGCAGATTTTAATATAATAAAGGACGGTCAAGAAGTTAGTCAGATATGTGTTAATGATACAGTAACTTTAACAGATAATTCAAATATTGTTGAGGCCGCGTGTGATGAGACCTTGCCTAATGAAGATCCTACTTACCAGTGGACAATATCTCCAAATTCTGGATATACTCTGCAAAACAGTACAACTTTAAATTCTGAAAATCCAGAATTAACATTTACTACAGAAGGAACATATACAATTACTTTAGTAGTAACAACAGA
>CAJWVX010000210.1 GCA_913048175.1 uncultured Flavobacteriales bacterium
GTTGTTATTATTGTGTACTCGTTTAAACTGTAAGGATTTTGCTCCGAAATTGATTCCTTGATTGGTTGCTTGTTTAACTACCTGATTCATGTATTTACCTTTTGTTGTTATTATTGTGTACTCGTTTAAACTGTAAGGATTTTGCTCCGAAATTGATTAAAAGACCTATCTCTAAATGGTAGGCTTCAACATAATTCATGGCTTGTGCTAAATGCACATCCTCTAAATTTATAATTGCTTTAATTTCTACCATTATCGTTTCATCTACAAAAAAATCTACTCTCCTTGTTCCAATGTCTTCTCCTTTGTATTGTATGGCCATCTCATGCTCTCTGCTGTAGGCTATATTTCTTTTATCAAACTCAATTGCCAAAGCACGTTGATAGATTACTTCCTGAAATCCATTACCTAATATGGAATGTACTTCCATTGCAGCCCCTATAATTTCATGTGTTAATTCTTTATGTTCCATTTAATCAAGTAATCTATTCATCCTTAGCAATCATGGTTCAAGACTTTAAAAAGGGGTATCTATTCCTAATTGATTACAGTAATCGGCTATGGCAGCATCGGTGCTTTTCATATCGGTGTCAATGGCTTTAAGCTCGCTAGAAACAGTTGCCAAGTCTACGGGTTCTTCTTCTTCGAACGTATCTACATAACGAGGGATGTTTAGGTTGTAATCGTTTTCTACTACCTCTTTCAGATTGGCTACATAACTGTATTTGTCTTCGGCAGTACGATTTGTATAGGTATCAATTATTTTAGTGATGTCTTCCTCACGCAAGTAGTTTTGGGTTTTCACCTTCTCAAAATGCTGGCTAGCATCTATAAACAAGATGTTGTCTTTGTCTTTTCGCTCCTTCTTCAATACCAAAATACAGGTAGGAATACTGGTTCCGTAAAAGATGTTGGCTGGCAAACCAATTACGGCATCGAGGTAGTTACGGTCTTCTATGAGGTACTTACGGATGTGTCCTTCGGCTGCTCCTCTAAACAATACTCCGTGTGGTAGCACTACAGCCATGGTTCCGTTATCGGCTAACTGATGTACCATGTGTTGCACAAAGGCAAAATCGGCCTTAGAGCTTGGTGCTAGTTTTCCGTAAGCCGAAAAACGATCGTCACTCATAAACAATGGGCTGGCACTCCACTTAGCAGAGAATGGCGGATTGGCTACAATGGCTTCAAAACGTTGCTCTTCGTGCTGTGGTTTTTCTAAAGTGTTTTCGTTTTTAATGTCGAACTTTTTGTAATGCACATCGTGCATTATCATGTTCATTCGGCACAAGTTATAGGTTGTTGGATTCATTTCTTGTCCGTAAAATGCACTTACGCCTTTTACTTCTTTTGCTACACGCAATAACAATGATCCTGAACCACAAGTTGGATCGTAAACAGATTTTAGCTTGTCTTTACCAACCGTTACTAATTGTGCTAATACTTTAGATACTTGCTGTGGGGTATAAAACTCTCCTGCCTTCTTCCCTGCTCCACTGGCAAACTGACCGATAAGGTATTCGTAAGCATCTCCTAATACATCGCTTTCGGAGTTTTCTAAATCGAAATCAATCTCTTCTAAATGTGATAGTACTTTTACAATGAGTTCGTTTTTGTCGTTTTCTGATTTACCGAGTTTAGAACTGGTTAAGTCTAAATCTTCAAACAGGTTACCAAAGTCTTCTTCACTTTCAGAACCCATGGTGCTTTGCTCAATGTGTGTTAACACTTTGGCTAAGTCTCCCAATATAAAGTTGTTCTTCCCTCCTGCGTTTCCTCTTCGGGCCAATTCAGAAAATAACTCACTTGGTTTTAAGAAGTATCCTAATTTATCTAAGGTGGCATCTTTTATCGCTTCTAGTAGTTCTGCTTCTTGGGCATGTCCTTCTACTTCGGCAAAGGTTAAACCGTCTGGCTTCAAAATAGTATCGCCATACAATTCCATTTTTCTACTGAGGTATTTGTAGAAGATAAATCCTAATATGTAATCTCTAAAATCATCTGCATCCATCTTACCTCTTAGGGTATTGGCAATGTTCCAAAGTTGTTGTTTCAGTTGTTCGTTTTGTTCGCTCATTTTCTATTTATTCTTTAAACACCTTTTACTATGTATTAGATGGGTGTAAATTGGAGTGTCAATATACGATTCTAACCAGAATTTGCTCTTATTTGATAACAAAAACTAATGAACACCTATTAAAACGCTATTCAATTTAATGCACTTAAAGGAAAAGCTGGTTTTGCATTTTATACTAAGAATATTGCTTTTTTAAATCTCAAATAAAATTTAGCGATTAAACTTTATTTTAAAAGAACTGCCTTCTCCTATTATTGTTTTAACCTCAACAGTTCCCTTGTTAATTTCAATATATTCTTTTGCAATACTTAATCCAAGGCCTGTTCCTTTAATTTCGCTAACATTTTCAGCACGAAAAAAAGGTTGAAACAAATTAACAAATTCCGTCTTTGGAATACCTATTCCATAATCTTTTACCATTATACTAAACCCTTTTGGATTAAATGATAACGTTAGTTTTGGATCTTTTTTTCCTACTGAATATTTTAGAGCGTTACTGATTATATTAGATAAGGAATTCGTTAGCAGCTTAATATCTAAATATACTTCGTATTGATCGCCCTCGGCTATAAAACTAATAGTTCTTCCATCGTTTTGAACTTCATTAAATTGTTCGGTCAATTGCGAGCAGAAAATAACCAAATCAAAAAAAACAGGCTTAAAATTAACGTTTCCTGAGGTTAATTTACCTAAAACAAGTACATCATCCATTAGTTCGGTCATTTTAGCAATTTCTGCAGTAATTCGATCTGTCGATTTTTCAAATCTTTTTCTATTTTCTAAAGCTAGATTTTCCGACAACATTTTAAGCAATTCTGCATTAGACTGGATAATAGATAAAGGAGTTCTAAATTGATGAGATGCTGTTGACACAAAGCTGCTTTTTAGTAAACCCAATTCTTTTTCAAGTTCTAAGGATTCTTCAACAATTTTTTTTTGTCTTTCAATTATAATATTCTGTTTTTTTGAAATCTTAAAACGTTTTAAAATAAATAATAAAAGTGAAGTCACTATTAATAATCCAATTACTATAAAATAGATAGCAAATTTTTGTTTCTCTTTAGCTCTTTCTTCTAAAGCAATTTTTTTATCACGAAAAGCATCATCTTTTTGCTTAACCTTTTCATATTCGTATTTAGCTAATTGTTTTGCTGTTGCATTTTGAGTAGACAGATTACTTATGCTGTCTCTCATTTCTATATATAATTTATACATTTTTAAAGCAAGAATACCTTCATTATCCTTTTCATAAATCATACTTAATAGTTGTGATGCTACTCTTATGTCATCTGGATATTCTAATTCTTGTGCTAATTTTAAATTTCGTAAAGCATATGTTTTAGCTTTATCCAATTTACCAATTTCACTATATAATTTACCCATGTTATTGAGAGTCATTAAAAGACCATTATTATTAGAAAGTTCTTCGCTAATAGATAAACTTCTCTTATAATAATTAAGTGCCTCTTTTTTATTTTTTTTATTGTTGTGTAAACTGTATCCAATATTATTTAAACACAATGCTATTCCTTTTTTATTATTCCGTTCTGAATGTATTTTTAAACTTTTTTCATAATATCTTATAGCCTTATCAGTCTCTCCTGTTTCATCGTATAATGCACCTATATTATTTAATGCTACAGCGATATCTTTTTTCTTTCCTAAACTAATTCTAATTTTTAAACTTTTTTTATAGTATTCTAATCCTTTGGTAATATCTCCTTGCTGCTTATAAATATATCCTAGATTATTAAAGCTAAGAGCTACGCCTTTTAAATCTTTTATTTTTTCCTGAATTTTTAAGGCTTTTGAAAAAAAATTGACTGACAAAACAATATCTCCATGCATTAAATGTATGTACCCAATATTATTATAACTTTTAGATTTATATTCTAATAGAATAAATTTTGTTCTTTCAGAATTGTGCTTTTCTAGTTGTAAAAGCATACAGTCTTTAGTAATACTGTCCCAATAGCCAAGCCTCAACACATCAGTTTTTTCGCCCAAATTATGTCTAGTAATAATATTTAAAGTATCATTACTCACACTTTTACTCAGTACTGTTTTTAAACTATCTATTTCATTTTGTTCTTGCGTATTGAAATTTTCAGCTTTCGTCTTAAAAAATAATAGAAATAGGAGTATGCATACGATGTATTTCATTTTGCTAATTTAAATAAATTATGGAAATATTTAGTAAGTATAAAACCTGGCTTAATAGACAAAATTTAGGCTGTTTTTGATTGAATATTTTCAAGTGGACAA
>CAJWVX010000211.1 GCA_913048175.1 uncultured Flavobacteriales bacterium
AAGGCCCATTTTCTTCAAAAGAGATTGTAACATTACTTGAACTTGGGTTTGGATAAATAATTGTTTTAATAGTAGTTAGAGCAATCTTGTCAATACTTGTTAGTAAATCATTTATATAAATTTCATCATTACAACCAGAAGCATCAATAGAGTTATTAAATGCATAGTAGTTTATCTTTGCATTTCCCATCATGTGAACTGATAACATGTTTAAATCAATATTATAACTAAACAAACCATTTGATACAATGATTGTGTCATAATAAACAGTATCTCTTCTCTCATAAAATGTAAATGGATTTCCACCATCATTTCCTAAGGTATTAATAGTGTCTAACTCACCCTGAATAAATACAATTAACTTTCCGGTAAACCAATTTTGTAAAAGGCCATTCTCATCTTCAATTTGTCCATTTATAGTATTTGTAGAGGTACTTTGTAAGGTGTCTGGATGCGAAGCACTAACACTTAGTTCAGGAAAATTTAGAGTAAGAGCAGGATCTCCTAATAAAGTAAATTTTCTATTGCTTAGGTTTGTGGCGTTTTCATTTTTAACTACCTTAAATAGTTCGCCTATTGTTATATGTTTGTTGTTGTATTTATTAAATATATTGTTGAAAATACTCAAATTTAAACTGTAATTAGGTGATGAAAATACAACTCGACTAGCGGATATAGATCCTATAGTACCTGCATTAGGTTTTAATAAAAATTGTTCGCCAAAGGATACTAAGTTTGGATTGTCATACCTAGAGGTTTCGCATGCTGCCGCAATCATTAATGGATAATTGCTGTTGTATAAAGTGTCTAAAGAGTTGGTGTCAAGAATATTTTCTTGAACAAAACCACTGTTACCTCCATGTCCGGTGTAATTTATTACCAAGGAACCTCTTCTAAAAGCATTGACTATTTTTTGTTCAGCTTCTGGGTAACTTTGTTGGTTGCCGTTAGTTATTTGTTGATATTCATCAATGAAAATTCTTTCTGAAATGAAAGAGCAATTGGTGTCAATTATTTCAGCTAAAGAGTTGGACTGTAGCATATGTATGTTGTTGTCTTCATCATCTCCAATAAAAGTGAAGGTTTTGCGCCAATCATCAAAAGAAGAGGTGTTTGTTTTGTAATCAATTATCTTATTTACAATGCCATTAGCTTCTTGTAAAGTTTTTACTGGTAGTCGTCCAATTGCTATGTCCATAAATTCTGTTCCTGTCCAAGTCCCTTCAGCAGAATCTAATAATCCAAAATAGTCATCTGAAGTTAAAGAACCAATTCTATCTACCGAATTTTCTGTTTGATAACAAGGAACAAAGTTCGTGTTATTAGGAATTCTATCCTTATAATCATAAGATGCATCACCAAAGAGTAATAAATATTTTAAGCTTGTATTGGATTGGTTGTATAGGTATTCCATAAAGTCGTTGATAGCAACTACGTCTTGACTTCCTGAAGAGAATTCATTATAAATCTCTTCTGTTGTAACAACTTCACAAACTATTCCATCATTGGTTAAATGAAAATCAGCTAAGTTATTCGCTGCGCTAATAAAATTAGGATGTGTTACTATTACCATTTCTGGAGATGATAATCCATGTAAATTTTGATTGTTTACTATTGAATTGTAAGTCGGAGTTAAAAGGTTATTTAAATCAAACACAATAAACTCTCTTAATGAATCTGTGCTTAGTGTAAAATCTAATGTGCCTGTTGTAAAGGTTGATGTTTGTTCTACAATATTGTTGTGTTCTGATATTTCCCAAATTTCATCAGAAGCTAAAGTGTTATTAAGTTGGAATTGAGTGATGTTTCCAGAGCTGACACTTAGATTATCTCTAAATAACATTTGATTTCCATCTTTAGAAAGATTGTTGCGAGTAATTAATTCAAAATTATCTAACCAGGCTAGTGCCGAAGGGTCGGGTTGGTTGTAAGTAAAAGTAAGAGGTATTGTTGTTGAGCTTGGTGTAAATGTCATACTGCCACTTGCTAGTTGAGCATATCGTCCGGAATATGAATTCATATTTACATTTGCAAAAGGTATAGAGGTCGTATTTCCGTTACTATTGATCTCCATTTCACTTGGTGTCGGTGAACGAGCTACAGTAGAAGCGTTAATTATTACATCAGAACTTAAATCTAAGTTAAGGATACTGTAATTAAAAGTATAACTCAATTGTGTCTCAAAAACTTCTCCAAACCACATTTTCCCAGACTGAATCAGATTAAGATTATCCACTTCATGAAAAATTAAGTTGTCATACTTTGTTGAGGTAATATTTGAAGGTGTAGCTGATGAGTTTCGAATTTGGATTCTTTTCCCGTTAAGAGTTCCAACGGTTAAAAAGTAAAAAGCGTTATCACTGTAAAGGTTCTTTTCATGCGAATAAGTTTGAGATGCATAGTCGTATTCCCATTGATCTGGTGCCTGACCGTAAAACAAAATATAATCGGAAATATCAAAGACACCATCAGTTTCTCCAATTACTTTAATAGCTACTTCTAGTAAATCTTCATCTTTTGGAGCGTAATTGGCTTCGGCTAACATTCCTCCCCCATTTCCAAATAACTGAATATTCCTGGGGTCTATAACCGTTGGATCAATTCCGTATGACTGTAAATCTGAATAGGATATTTTATAAATCCCATCAGTTGATGTACTTATTTTATGCCAGTTGCCAGAAGTTAATACTGAATTTTGACCGATTAAATTTGAGCATATCATTGCTACGCTGATGAATGTTAGGACAAGAAATTTCATTACTGTTTGTTTTTAGTTGGCTTTGTAACGGAGTTTAATTTTAAATATTGTTATTCTCAAATTCTTATTTTTGTTTTAATAAATATTAATGACCTTGAACAAAGAAATCCTAAAACTAGCAATCCCTAATATTTTGGCGAACCTATCGGTGCCAATGTTAAGTTTGGTGGATGTTGGTTTAATGGGTCATTTAAGTGATGAGTCTTATATTTTATCCATTGGTTTTGGTGTAATGATTTTCAATTTTATTTACTGGGCTTTCGGTTTTTTACGAATGGGAATTACAGGAATGACTGCACAAGAAGTAGGCAAAGGAGATGTAAATGAATCTTATCGCTTATTATTTAGAGGGTTGGTTATTGCTCTTTTAGGAGCTGCCTTATTGTTTTTGTTTAAAGATTTATTACTTCAGCTATCACTCTATTTAATTGATTCTAATGTGGATGTAAATCATCAGATTACAACTTATTTTAATGTTCGGATTTATGCGGCTCCAGCAACATTGGGGTTATATGCTTTTATAGGTTGGTTTTTGGGGAAACAAAATGCCACTTTAGCAATGGTAGTTACCATTGTTATTAATGTGATAAATGCATTGGTGAGTTACTATTTTGTGAAGTACCTTAATTTAGAAACAGAAGGTGTAGCTTACGGAACTTTAATTGCCCAATACAGTGGCTTTGTGATAGCGATATTACTTTTCTTTATTTTTTATCGAAAGGATCTAGTTAAAGAAGCTCTCCATAATACATTTGAAATAGGCGCCATTAAGAAGTTTATTGGCGTAAATGCAGATATTCTAATAAGAACGCTTTGCCTTATATTCTCTTTATCATTCTTTAAAATTATGTCAGCTAAAGAAGGTGATGTAATAGGTGCGGCAAATATCTTATTACTAGAATTTGTATCTATAGCTGCCTATGGAATAGATGGTTTTGCTTTTGCTGCAGAATCGATAAGTGGAAAATACTTTGGAGCAAAAGATAAAAAGAACTTAAAAAAAGCTATTCGATTATGTTTTTACTGGGGCTTTGGATTAGGAAGTATTTATGCGTTGGCTTATTTAATTTTCGGAAGAAATATTTTAGAGGTTTTAACTAACCAATCTGAAGTAGTCAATATCGCGATGGATTACATTTGGTGGTTGGTACTGTTTCCTGTTTTAAGTGTATTTCCATTTGTTTGGGATGGGATTTACATAGGGTTAACAGCTTCTAAAGCAATGAGAAATACGATGCTATTTTCTACTTTTTTAATATTTATTCCGGCCTATTACTTATTGGAAAATCTCTTTGGAAACCACGGTTTATGGTTAGCTATGATTCTCTTTGTTTTAGCAAGAGGAATTAGTCAAACTTGGTTGGCGAAAAAGGTAGTTTGGAGGAAGATGTAACGACAACCCTATCTTTTCGTTCTGTTGAAACCAAATGTTGGATAATCAATCAACATAATGCACTATACAGCTTGTGCCTGTTGCACAATATTGTTGATAAAGGCATTTAAGATAGTTAAATAACTGTGTGTATAGGTATTAACTTTAATGAATGCAAGGAA
>CAJWVX010000212.1 GCA_913048175.1 uncultured Flavobacteriales bacterium
ATGCTACTTGCGTATCTGTTGATGTTGTGCTACTATTAATTGTTAAATCAAGAGTTGCTACGTTATCACATCCTGCTGCATTGGTTGAAGTAAATGTTGCAGTTGTATTACTTGCAGTATACGTTACACCATCTAACCAAGTATACGTATCACATGCTACTTGCGTATCTGTTGATGTTGTGCTACTATTAATTGTTAAATCAAGAGTAACAACTGAATCACACCCAGAAGCATTGGTTAAAGTATGTGTTGCAATATTGTTATCTGCAGTATAAGTATTTCCATCTAACCAAGTGTAAGTATCACAAGCAGTTTGAACATCAGTTCCAGTAGTGCTGTTGTTGATAGTTAAATCAAGAGTAACAACTGAATCACAACCAGAAGCACTAGTTAACGTTACAGTTGGAGTATTAGTACTTACAGTATAAGTTGTAGTATTTAATGCCCAAGTGTAAGAATCACAAGCTACTTGAATATCTGTTCCTCTTGTAATAGGAGCTAAAACTGTAACTAAAGCAGTAACCGTAGAATCACAAGCTCCATCAACAACGGTGTGTGTTATTGTAGAAGTACCTGCCGTTTGGCTGTAAACCATTCCTCCTTGAGAAACTGTAGCTACAGTCGTATTAGAACTAGACCAAGTACTTGTACCTGCCGCAGCCGCAGCCGTAAGGTATCTTACGATAACTATACCTGATCCACCATCTTTCGGGCTAAAACCCCATCCAACAGTGGTTCCACCACCACCACCACCACCAGTGTTTGGAACACCAGCAGTTGATTGTAGAGCTGAATTATTTGAGCCAAGACCTCCGCCACCGTTTCCACCAGCGTTTTGATTGGAACCATTATAAATGGAACCACCGGCACCACCAGCAAACCATCCTGCAGGGGATCCTGCGTGAGCAAATTGAGTATACTCTCTTCCTATACCACCAAAACCAGTGTTACTTCCATCTCCTGAAGAATTTCCGCCAGCACCACCAGCACCACCACCACCGGTAGCTCCATTAGTGTTGAAATTTCCACCTTTAAAACCATAACCAGTACCACCACCACTATTACCTTGAGTAGCATTACCCGGAGGAACTAAACTAAAATCATCTCTTCCTTGTCCACCCCCTGAACCACCATCAAGACCTGGTGCATTACAACAACGTGAACCACCACCACCACCAAGTGCAGTAATAGCATCAAATATTGAGTTTTCTCCGTTAGCTCCAGTTCCACCACCAGAACCACCATTACCTATAGTAACTGGAAGCGCACCAGCAATAATTGAGTAAGTTGCCGCATGTACCAATCCTCCGGCACCACCTCCACCTCCACCATTGTTTCCGCCACCGCCACCACCACCGGCAACAACTAATACTTCTGCATTAAAGTTAGATGTAGTTGTAAATGTTCCTGAACTATTAAATGTATGTACTGTATAAGCTCCATCAGTAGTAATAACACCACCAGTTGCAGAAACAGGACTTGCCATTTGTAAAGAATCATCAAAACAAATTGAAGCATCAGAAATAGCAGGCACGTCTGGTTTTGTGCAAGGAGCTACTGCTGTACAAGTACCATAACCAGCAACCCAATCAGTATTGGGATCCATACTAGTTAAAGTACCGTTGTTTCCACTTACTAAATCAGCAAGGATTGAACTACCTGTACCATCTTCAAAGTCATATAATGCAACTAATCCTGGTTCAGTTCCAGTTAAACAAATATTCATGTCAGCTAAAATTTCTGCATCAGTTCTAACTACATTCCAAATTCTTAATTCATCTAATGCACCTGCATAATAATTACATGCACACGACATTCCTTGTCTTCCTAGATAAAGAGGGTCAGTGTTATTGTTTATTACAAAATTTGCAACAGTTGCATCTAATACACCATTAATGTAAAATTTAGTGTTTCCACCGCCTACTGTTACAGCAATATGTGTCCACACTCCTGTAGGAACAGCGCTAATTGAATTGGGTCCAGAATTCTGACCTCCTGCGTTCCACCATTCAATAATTCCATCTGCTCTAATTCCAATTCCATAACCATAGCTTCCTTTCATAATGATATTACCTATATTAGGAACACCATCAAAAAAAACCCAAGTTTCAATTGTTGTTTCTGCTAAATTTAATGTTGCACTATGTGGTATTACTACATGATCCGATGATCCATCGCCATCAAAATGTAGTCCTGTTTGAGCATTCGTTGTATTCCAACCTAATAATATTGGAATAATAAAGAGTAAAAGTTTTTTCATAATGTAGTTTGTTGAAGGTTAAGGTTTAATTTATTGTATAGTGTACAAGCATGTACTCAGTTTTTGCTTCTAAAATTCTGTAAAGTTCTTTTAAGTAAGTTTTTACGGTATTGATAGATATATGAAGTTCAATCCCTATTTCTTGATCGGTTAACCCGTTATTCAATAGCGTTAAAATTTTCTTTTTGCGAAGTGAGATTTTAGAAGATATCATTGATATTATGCATAAATACAAATCTATTTAGAGTGTACTATTTTATAGTCACTCGAAAGAGTGGTTTTACAACAAAAAAAGAAGGGTAGAGGATTACTAATTATTGATTAAAGTAACAGCTTCTAATCTGCTTTTAACATCTAATTTTAGTAATATTTTTTTTATGTGACTTTTAACGGTATGTAGCGATATGAATAATTGATCGCTTATTTCTTGATCTGTTTTACCTTTTAATAAAATATTATAAACATCTATTTCTCTTTCGGATAGTTGAGCTAATATGCTATCATGTTGCTGATTTTGGTTATTCTGACTACTTGCCAAAGCCATCTCAATTACAGTAAAAATATTAGCTTTATTAAAAGGTTTTAAGAGGTAGCCATTTGGTTTAGCTTCTTTTGCTTTTTGCACTGTTAACTGATCTGAATGTGACGTACTAAAAATAAACGGGATCTTATACTTTAGGTTTATTTCATGAGCTAAGTCAATACCGTTTTTTGCTCCACCTAAAATAATATCAATTAAAATAATGTCAGGTAATTGTGCTTTTATGATATCAATGGCAATAGAATATTTTGAAGCAATACCAATTACTTCATAGTTCAGGCCATTAAGAATATAGCGAAGGTTCTCCGCAATAATATACTCATCCTCTACGATTAATATTTTAGTTTTTTTCATTAATCTAATTTTTTTCGTAATGCTGTATTTGCTATTATAATATTAAAACATGCACCTTTTTTATTCGTAATTTCTAATGTTCCATTTAGCTGTTCGGTGAGCATGTTTATTAATTTTAAGCCTAAAGAAGTTGCTTTATTAATATTAAAACCACTCGGAAGGCCAATGCCATTGTCATTAACAATTAAGTTAATTTGTTGCTTGGATGAATCAACATGTTTCATTGAAATGGAAATATTACCTTCTTTTTTACCTTTAAAGCCATGCTTAAAACTATTCGAAATCAATTCATTAATAATAAGGCCTAGTGGAACAGCCGTATCAATATCTAATTTAATTTCTTCTCCTGTCATTTTAATAGTAACATTTTGATGGGGATGCATAAAAATATCTTTTAAGTAGCTAATCAGTTCTTCGGCATACGGCTTAAAATCAACTTCAGATATGTTATTGCTTTGATATAGTTTTTGATGCATTAACGCAATGGAGTGCACTCTATTCTCTCCTTCTCTTATTGCTGATAAAGCCAAAGGATCACTAATATTACGAGACTGGAGATTTAACAGGCTTGAGATAACCTCTAAATTGTTTTTAACCCGATGATGTAGCTCTTGTGTTATGATTTTGTTTTGATTTAACGATTTTTCTAAGCCTTTGTTTTTAATGCTTATCTTCTTATAACTGACAACTATTATTGTTAGAATGATAACAAAAGCGATTAACGAGATGTAAAGTATAAGTTGCCGCTTGTTTTTAGCAGCTTTTTCTAATGCAAATACCTTTTCATTTTCTTTGGAATCAATAATTTTTTGTTTTTCGTATTCATATTCTATTTCAGTTTCTAGAATTTCTCTTGTATTCTCTTTGTTATATAAAGAGTCACGAATGGAAATGTATTTTTGATAATGATTAAGAGCTAATTCATGTTTTCCAGTTGTTGAATATAGTTTACTTAAGTTTTTGTATATGCTACTGATAAGGTTTATGTTGTTGCTTTCTTTTGAAGCGTTCATTGCTTGTACAAGATGTTCCTCTTGTTTTGAATGAGTTTTCATCTTTGAATAAACGGAAGCCATACTCAGATTACAGTAAGCTAATCCTGTAGTTAAATTCAATTCGTTACAGATAGCTAT
>CAJWVX010000213.1 GCA_913048175.1 uncultured Flavobacteriales bacterium
TATTAACAGATGGGGTTTTTTTGTACTTTTTAATAAATATAAACAACTACAAATGGGGAAGGTTAATTTTTATGGGGACTATACAAAAGCTTACTTAGTCTAAAGAGGAAGAAAGCAGTGTCTGTTAAGCCTCTTAAATTCGCTCTAATGAGTTTTATTTTGGAATTAAAAGATTATGCATTAGCACTGGTATTTCGGTTATCAAAAAAGTTTAGAATATTCTTTAGGTGATATTCAATAGAGTTTGCAGCAGTATTGAACTCTTTAATTTCATGTTCTTTAGATTCCTTAATCCAGTCTTCAAATTCTTGTTTTGCTTGAAATAAATTGAATCGCTTGTAAATATTTCTAAACTCCATTATGTGCTTATATGCCTGTTTTAGTATTGGGTATTCTCTAAAGATTATTTTTGCTCTTTCTGCCTGTTTCTAATTCCAACTGGACTCTTTCTTGAAAAGTATATATCTTCCACGAGCCAGTAATTGTTTGGGAGAATCTCCATTTTCATGAACTACTGACCTATACTTTTTATTCTCTTTCTTACATCGTTCAATAGCCTCATTTTCTTTATCAATTTCTTACCACCTAAGTTTTATCCTTACGCGATGCAGAGCTTCTAACACTAATTTTACAACATGAAACCTGTCGGTGACTAATTTTACTTCGGGGAAACAGTTCCTTACCGAGTGTTATAGCCCCCAATAAAATAGGAGTATTATTCTAAATTTCAAATAATACCTTTAAGATATGAAATATAAGAGATAGAGTTTAGAAGGAAAGTTATCAATTCTAAGTTCTTCAGAAGAGCTTGGCACAGTTGAAACTTGCCGAAAATTAAGTTTTAGTAAAGGTAACGACCGTTGCAAAAGGCAGTAAATAATTTTTAACTTCTAGCTCGAACATCACAAATGCTGTCAGCTAAAGTAGGTTTTTTGTATTTTCATACACTAAAATAAACACAATATATTGATAATCAAGTTATTAAAGTGTTAAATGTAGTATTTATTTTGTCTTAACCATGCAACGGTCTTAAAGGTTTTCATCGCTGTATCTTTTTGTCTCTCTACCTTTTCGGTTAATTTTTATTCTATATAATCAATAGTCACATGCAGCATCATTATAAATAGGATAGACGATATCCTATTTAATATACATTTTTGCTATTTTAGTTTCTTTCATTTAAATTTTATTTGTCTTAGCACCTAATCTTAAAAAAGGGTCAATAGCTTAAAACCATCATTCAAACAATAAAAAAAGCTATTTCAAACTAATACTTTTTAACTCACTTGGCTAAGCGAAGGAAAAAAATAGAATATTCCTCTATAGAAAAATACGCCATAAGGAGTAAAATAAAATAAACACAAAATCTGGATACATAAAACAATCAGTGAAACAACTTCATTATCAAAAAAGTAATAAATGTTGCATTATATAATACTTCTCCTAATTATAAAATAATTTACACCTCTTTTCTGTAGAATATTCTCTGCCTAATTATCAAAATTAATTTATTGATGGAGCGGATTTTTTTTCCTTTTTACTGCCAATAGACCATGAAGTCATAAAAGAGAAATCTACACCTTTTGCACTTCCTGGAAATAATAAGTAGGATAACCCTGTATTAGTTCCCCCTCCAATTCTAAATGGACCAGCTTTAACAGATAAAAACATACCCAAACCAAAGCCTGAATACCCTCCATAATTAATTGTAGGACCAACATTTAAAATATTTTTTAAACTATACGAATATCCTCCAGAAAAATAAGACCTTTTAGTGCTTCCAGCAGTATTTTTAAGCCCTTGTATGTATGTTAAATAGATTCCATGTTTTATGTATTCTTTGCTATTCTTACCTGCCTTAGACATAATATTCTTTTCAACCTGAATTACTAACCTTGTGGGTAATGATACCGAAAATGATTCCCCAATAATAGAGTCCCCTTTAATTCCCTCAACAAATACAGAATCAGGCTGTACATTATCTATATTGAAAACGTTATCAACTATAACACCTTCAAAATTAAAATTGGCAGAGCCTAAATAAGTTTTTGTATTTCCTGAAAAATTAACAGAACCTATATCTAAAAGAGCAACTGAAGCACTTATATCTTTTTCTTTCACTACTAATGTTACACCCAAATCAACACCAAACCCTTTTCCTGAAAAGGTAGATTCCCCATCAATTTCAGAAAAACTAGCGCTATAATTTAAATTATCCAGATTAATATACTTACCTCCCTCAGCTGTCTCTAAAGTTGTACTAGTTTCTTCTAATGAGGATCCAGTCATACCTAAAAGATATTTTAAAGTTATCCCTGCTCTTAAATCTAAATTTTCACCTATAGAAAATGGTATTGCCGCACCCAAGTCAATTTCTGTAGCTGCTAACGTGTTAAATCTAAAATTTCCTAAATCAATAGTTTGCCCTTCAAACTGTTTATTACCGTTCCACAATAGCTTTAAAAAGTTATCTCCTATAGTTGCATTTGCTAAAACTCTAGTTTTATTTGATAAAGACATTGTAAATAATTCCTCCGTCTTACCAAATTTATAACTGAATGCTAAACTAGGTACTTCTAGGCTACTTCCAAATATTGCATCACCATCCAATCCATTGATAGCATCATCAATCTTTTTTGTATTCGGATAAAGAATGTGATCAATAGCCATTAAAGAATTCCCAGCATAAATATAAGCGTTTGGTAATACTCGAAATTCAACTTTAGATTTATTTGTTCCTAGTTTAGAAGGAAGTAACTCTGCTTTATTGAATGTAAAGTGAGGATTGTATAAACCTAAAGAGTTATATTGTCCTTGAGCTACAATTGCCCCTATTAATAAAAAAGAAATTAAAATTATTTTTTTCATTACTAAAATGATTTATTAAGATGATTACAATTAAAACTATAATGAAATTTTTGTTTCTATATCCGCTGTAACTTGCAACTTTATATGATTAGAATGAATCACTCTAATATTTTGAGATGAAGAAGTAAATTCAAGTTCATAATAGATGTGTTTAGCATTGCTTTTTATTTGATTATACTCGCCCTTAGTCATCTCCGTTGAAATTTTTGTTTCAACAATTGTTGAATTAATTACATACCCTTGACCATCTATACCAGGAGATGCAATCGTTGTATTCCCAAACAATGAATCTATTATTGTATAATTCGCATCTAAAAAATATCCTTTTATCTGATAGGTTAATGGAACTCCATTTTCTACAAATAAATTTATAGTTGCTTTTTCAATATTTTCACTATCCGGTTCATTAGGATTAGAACCTAATGTGAAATCAGAAGTATCTGTAACCAAGTAATTAATATTACCATAAAGTTCTACTTCATTTAAATGAAGTACTTCAATTTTAAGTTTAATGTCAATGTTATTATAAGTATTAAAATTCTCAATCACTCCCCCAGAACCGTCAGAAGCAAAATCCATTAAAAAGAGTTCTAATCGATTATCTGCCCAAGGAGTAGTTGTTACCCTTGTTACAATTACAGAATCTATTCCACCTTTGCCGGGAATATCATTCTGTAAAACCCCATCAAAAACAACTAAGTTATCATTTACTGAATTTCTAATCTCCACCTTTGTTCCTGACTTTATATTTATAGGAAAATTATTGGTTATATAAACTTTTAGAGTAGCTGTATCCGATTTGAATTTAACATAAATACTATCCGTGTCTTTTAATTCAATGGGTCCAATAATTTGAGTCGATAAAAGTGGAATTGGCAAATTAATATTTATAAAAGGTGCATCAATACTAAAAGCTCCAACATCATAACTCAACTCATTTAATTTAGCAACTTGTTCTGCTGTTACTTTTGTTTTAACTAAAGGAAACAACCAGTCTGCGGTATGTTCTAAATCAGAATAATCTAAAAGGCCTTCCTTGCTACATCCAATCATGGATATCAATAATATCACGACTAATCCTGTTTTTTTGTATTGATTATTTTGCATAATAAGTGTCTTTTTTGCAAATATATATTTTTAAACTTACTTCAGTTTTCTATTTGAGTAAAATATTGGGCAAAAAACACATCAATCCATCCCTATAAATAGTAATTTCGCTAGGCCAAGAAATAGAAAGAATATGGAACCAATAATAAAATATACACCTAAGAACAAAGTAAGAATTGTTACTGCTGCCAGTCTATTTGATGGACATGATGCTGCTATCAATATCATGCGAAGAATTATTCAAGCTACAGGAGTTGAAGTAATTCATTTAGGACACGATAGAAGCGTGGAAGAAGTGGTGAATTGTGCCA
>CAJWVX010000214.1 GCA_913048175.1 uncultured Flavobacteriales bacterium
CAAACAAAGATATGGATGCTTTAATCGCTTTAGTGATTATGGTTGCTGGATCAATCTTTATTTCAGCACTAACCTCTTTTGCGCTTACAAGACTACTGAGTGTAGAAGCGCAGCTTTTAATAGCAAAATTAAGAGCTAAAGTTCAAAAGCAGATTTTATCTCTACCTATATCCTATTTTGATAATAATAAATCTGGAGCATTAGTATCCAGAGTAATGAGTGATGTTGAAGGCGTTAGAAATCTTATTGGAACGGGTCTTGTTCAACTTTTTGGTGGAACAATAACTGCAATAATTTCATTAATTCTTTTAATTGATATTAGTCCAAAAATGACTTTATTTGTTTTAACTCCAGTCGCTGTATTCGCTATTATAGCTATGAAAGCTTTTGGTTATATCAGGCCAATATTTAGAAACAGAGGTGTTATTAACGCTGAAGTTACAGGTCGTTTAACTGAATCTTTAGCTGGCGTTAGAGTAATTAAAGGATTTAACGCTGAGAATCAAGAAAATATAAATTTCGAAAAAGGAGTTGATCGTTTATTTCAGAACGTTAAAAAGAGTTTAACAGCAACAGCAATAATGACGAGTTCTTCTGCTTTCTTATTAGGATTAGCCTCTGTAGGAATTATGGGGATTGGTGGAATGATGATTATTGAAGGAACTTTAACTACCGGAGATTTCTTATCGTTTACCCTATTGCTTGGATTTATGATTGCTCCAATTGTACAGATGAGTAATATCGGGAGTCAATTAACCGAAGCCTTTGCAGGATTAGATAGAACTGAAGAAATAATGAATATGAAGCCTGAAGATGACCCTTTAGTGCGTACAGTTGAATTAAAAGACATACACGGTGATATTAAATTTGATGATGTTTCATTTTCTTATGAGGAAGGTAAAGAAGTAGTACATAACATTAGCCTAGAAGCTAAACAAGGAAGTGTTACCGCTCTTGTTGGTTCTTCTGGGTCAGGTAAATCTACTATTGCAGGATTAGTCTCTTCTTTTATAAATCCTGAGAGCGGAACAATTACAATTGATGGTCAAGATCTGTCAAAAGTTAGTTTAAACTCTTTTAGAAGCCAATTAGGAGTTGTTTTACAAGACGATTTCTTATTTGAAGGAACTATTAAGGAAAATATACTTTTTCCTCGTCCAAACGCTTCAGATAAGCAATTACAAGAGGCAGTTCAGGCCGCTTATGTTTATGAGTTTACAGATAAATTTGATGAGGGTTTAAATACAATGATTGGTGAACGTGGAGTTAAGCTTTCTGGCGGACAAAGACAACGTATTGCTATTGCTAGAGCAGTTTTAGCCAATCCGAGAATCTTAATTTTAGATGAGGCTACCTCTAACCTTGATAATGAAAGTGAAGCTATGATTCAAAATAGTTTAGCCGAATTAATGAAAGGTAGAACTACCATTGTAATTGCCCACAGGTTAAGTACAATTAGACAAGCAGATCAGATTTTAGTTATTGAAGAAGGTAAAATTGCAGAACAAGGTAAACATGATGAACTGATTGCTGCCGAAGGAAGGTATCATAAACTATTTACCTACCAAAGTAGAATTTAGATTTTATGAAAATCCTATTTTCAACATTCTTATTTACATTACCAATTTTAGCGTTGAGTCAATCCTACATTGTTAACGAATACGAACCTAAAACCGATTCGCTACTTATTTATTTTGATACAGACTCCTCTTCACCTAACTATTTCAGTAAAATTCCTTCTTGTAAGATTGAATGTGACGAAACTATTATTACAAGCTCTATTGATGCGATGCTACCTAGTAGCAAAGGACCATGCTCACAGAAGGAAAAAATAATTGCAAGGAGCTGCTTTAACAACGCAAAAGAAATCTATAACTTTAATCAGTACTCAGGTAAACTAGAAGGCTATTACACTGTTAATTACCCATCAGGGTTCACTTGGGTAAGATATACCTATAAAAAAGATAAGATTACAGAGCTTGTCGAGCATTTTTATGATTCGAAATCATCTAATCCAAAAATTGAAAATATCCAGAGAAAGCTTATGGCTTTAGTCGAACTGGATGAAGAAGGAAAATTAAAAAACGTTAAAGCTCAATATAATCTTAAGGGAAAGAAGTTAAAAAAAGGAAGTTTCAAAAATGGTAGTGGGACAATCTTGTTTTATAGGGGTGCAGGAAGTTTATTAAGGTCTGTTCAAATGAAAAATGGAAGACCTAGTGGGAAATGCACTTACTACTATGCTTCAGGGCAAACATTAGCCTCTGGAGAATTCGATAATGGATTTTTCTCTGGAGTATGGAAAGAATATGCTATTTCTGGAGAAATTTTGGCGTCCTTTAAATACAAATCACCTATTTTAGACAACTAAATGAAAACCACAATAGAAATAGATATTAAAACAATCACCAAAAGGCTTCGTAGAGATACTTGGAACGCTATGGACGAGTATAAAATGCTCGAAGAAGGAGACAAAATAATGGTTTGCGTTTCTGGCGGAAAAGACAGTTACACGATGCTGGATATGCTTTTACATTATCAAAAGGCATCAGGAATAAAATTTGAATTGGTTGCAGTAAACATGGATCAGAAACAACCAGGTTTTCCTGTTGAAGTATTACCCAACTATCTTAAAGAAAACAACATTCCCTATTTAATAGTAGAACAAGATACTTATAGCGTTGTTGTAGATAAGACACCAGAAGGAAAAAGTACCTGTAGTCTTTGCTCTAGAATGCGAAGAGGAAAGCTTTACAAAACAGCTAAAGAGATTGGCGCAAACAAATTAGCTTTAGGCCATCATAGAGATGATATTATTGAAACTTTCTTACTAAATTTATTCTTTAGCGGAAAGCTTGAGGCTATGCCTCCCAAACTACTATCAGACAGTGGAGAACACACAATAATAAGACCCCTTTCATTTTGTAAAGAAGAGGAAATAATAGCATACGCTAATGATAGAAATTTCCCTATCATACCGTGTAATCTATGTGGTTCTCAACCAAAAATGCAACGACAATTAATTAAGAAAATGATTAAAGAATGGGAAATTGAACACCCAGATAGATCTGCTGTTATCTTTAATGCACTTAAAAACACATCACCATCCCATTTATTAGACAAGAACTTGTTTGATTTTATTGGTTTAACAAATTAGATTATGAGACAAGATCAACCCAACAACCCACTACACGCAATTAAACTTGCTGATATTCTAGACTTTTTAGTCGCAAACTATGGATGGGAAGAACTAGGAAACCTAGTTAACATCAATTGTTTTAAGAGTAATCAGACAAAAAAATCTAGTCTAAAATTCTTAAGAACAACACCTTGGGCGCGAGCTAAGGTTGAGCAACTATATTTAGATTCAATATAGGATTAGCCACTTTTATTCTCACTTAATATTTTTATTTGATGAAATCTTACCTTTTAATACTTATTTCTTGTCTCACATTCATAGCTTGTTCATCAGATCAAAATAAAAGATCAAACTACAACTACCCTGAAACAAGAAAAGACACTACCGTTATTGATGATTACTTCGGAACACAAGTAGCTGATCCCTTCAGATGGTTAGAGGATGATAATTCTCCAGAAACTGAAGTATGGGTTAAAGCTCAAAACTCCGTTACCAATGCTTATTTAGGCAAAATTAAATCAAGAATAAAGTTAAAACAACAATTAACTAAACTATGGAATTACGAATCGATTGGAACACCATCAAAACATGGGGATTATTATATCTATTCAAAAAATAATGGGAAGCAAAACCAATCTGTTTATTATATCAAAAGAGGAGAAAATGGTACTGAAGAAATACTATTAGACCCTAATGCACTATCAGAAGGAGGAACAACATCTATTGGATCTTTAAGTGTTTCTAAAGACTATAAGCACTTAGCTTACACCATTTCTAAAGCAGGCTCTGATTGGAAAGATATTGTGGTAATGGATTTGAATACTAGAGAATTAATAACTGATAATGTTAGTTGGGTTAAGTTTTCGGGAATCTCATGGCACAAAAATGGTTTCTATTATAGCGGCTATAAGGCTCCAGAAAAAGGAAAAGAGTTTTCTAACAAAAATGAATATCACAAAGTGTTTTATCATGAATTAGGAACTGCTCAGACAACAGATAAAATTGTATTTGAAGATACAACTCACCCATTAAGAAACCATAGTGGATGGGCTACAGAAGATAATCACTTCTTAATAATTACAGCCTCTGAAGGAACTAGTGGAAACACTATGTACGTAAAGGATTTAACGAAGAACAATA
>CAJWVX010000215.1 GCA_913048175.1 uncultured Flavobacteriales bacterium
CCTAATCGAAAGTTCACTACTTTTAATTCCCGTACTAACCATAGCCGAGACGTTGGTATGCAATTTCTTGGTTTTCAGTTTGTTTTTTCACCTTCTTTTATTGTTTCTAAAAAAGCAAATTATTTGTTTGGTCTGGAGCAAGCGATAAAAGTCGTTTTTTCTATCTCTTAACTTTAAAATAGTTTTGATTTTCTGTAGCTTTGGTTTTCTAGAGCGTTTGCTTTTTTAGTTACTAAAAAATTGCAGCAATTATTTACACTTAACAGATACAATCATTTCGAAAGTAGCAACCAATTCATTTTCTTTATCATAGGCTTTTACCTCAGTAGTTGTATTCACTCGATCTCCTGTTTCAATCGATTTTAAAATAGCATCTTCTACTTTTTTTCCATCTTCAGAAATAAACATACAATCTGATTCGGCTCGTTTAATAAACTCACAACTCATTCCTTTAAAAGCAAAGGATACTTTTTTCTCATAAACATTGGCAAAGTAAAAAGCATGAATTCCGGCAGCAACATCTGCACCAACAGCTAAGGCACCAAAATACATAGAGTTAAGGTGGTTCTTTGTTTTTCTTTTTAATTTTATTTGAGCTTTAACGGTTGTATCATTAATCTCTATTAATTTTAAGCCTGTATATCCAAGCATAGGAATTTTTATTTTTCCTAATAAGAAGAGTTGCCACTTTATTTTTTTTAAAAGCTTTTTTTTATCCTTTTGCATTCACTAAGGTTTTAACAATTTCATTAACAGGTTTTACAGCGTTAACATATTCTATAGAGGGGCCAGCACACCAAACTGTTTTATAGGTTGCACTAAAAGCTGCTTTTTCAAATTTTTTCATTCCTTTATAAAAAGTAAAAGCTTTAAACCATTTTTTTAAGCGTTTGTTCTTATTTAAAAATTTTTCTATACCGTTTTGTTGTGTCCCCATATTTTTAACATAGGGTGTATTAATTACAGTACAATATGAACCAGAAAGTTTATTACTTGCCACAATATCTTTTGCCCCATAATTTACACAAGCCTCTTTATATTCTTGAGAAACACCGCTTTCTGTAGATGCAATAAATATACTTCCTACAGAAACTCCTGCTGCTCCTAAATTCATCATACGTTGCATTTGAGTATTGTTTCCTACACCTCCAGCAGAAATAACAGGAATATTGCAATTTTCTACCAATTCTGGTATTAGCTTTTCATAAGACGTTGGTCCAAAATGACCACCTGCTTCTTTATTTACTGCTATTAAAGCATCTGCACCTAAAGCTTCAACTTTTTTGGCGTAATCTAAATTAACAACATCACAAAAAACTTTAACTCCAGCTTTATGTGCTTGATTAATTGTTTCTTTTGGAGAACCTAAAGAAGTAATTATGTAATCAACCTTAAAAGCACAACAAGATTTGAGTTGTTCTTTATATAAAAAATTCGATTTATTAACAATTAAATTAACACCAAAAGGGCCTGTACAACTATCTTTAAGTTCTTTTAACGCAGCCTCAAAAGCATCTATAGTTCTATAATTAAGAGCTGGTACACAACCTGTAATGCCAGCTTTACTTGCTTCAACCAACATTTCTACATTAGAAACCAAGAACATTGGAGCCATAATTACTGGATGTTTTATATTCAATAATTGTGACAGTGTTATTTTATTATGCATGGATAGCTTTTTTGTATTAAACAAATATAGCCAAAAAAAGAGAATATAATCGATAGATTTTAGTCGATTAAATTAGAATATAAAACTGTTTATTATCTACTTTTGTCGAAATATAAATTAACTTAAACCTATTATCAGAAGTAATGAAAAAGCAGGCTGAACATTTAGAAATTAAGAAATTATTAGTAGCTAACAGAGGTGAAATTGCAATTAGAGTATTGCGTGCAGCATCTGAATTAGGAATAAGGACGGTTGCTGTATTTACGAATGAGGATAGGTATTCTTTACATAAATATAAAGCAGATGAATCGTACCAAATAGGGAATGATGATGAGGCGCTAAAACCTTATTTAGATATTGAAGCTATAGTTAATTTGGCCAAACAAAAAGGGGTTGATGCCATACATCCTGGTTATGGTTTTTTATCAGAGAATGTAGAGTTTGCTACAAAATGTAGAGAAGCAGGAATTAAGTTTGTTGGTCCAACACCAGAAGCAATGGCTATGCTGGGCGATAAAGTTGCTGCAAAAAAGATTGCTTTAGCCACTAATGTTCCTGTAATACAGGATAACGAAAGAGATGTTACTTCAATTAAGATTGCTGAAGAAGAAGCTATAAAAATTGGTTTTCCGGTTATGTTAAAAGCTGCCTCTGGTGGTGGTGGTAGAGGAATGCGTGTTGTAAGATCTGTTGAAGAAGTAGGCAAAGCATTTACCGAAGGGGCTAATGAGGCGTTAAGAGCTTTTGGTGATGACACCATGTTTATTGAAAAGTTTGTAGAAAACCCTAAACATATAGAGGTTCAAATAATGGCTGATGAGCATGGAAACATGGTTCATTTATACGAAAGAGATTGTTCTGTTCAAAGAAGATTCCAAAAGGTAGTAGAGGTTGCTCCTTGTTCTTCCATAAAACAAAAAACTAAAGATGCTTTATATAAATATGCATTGGCTATTTGTAAGCATGTAAATTATACCAATGTTGGTACAGTAGAGTTTTTAGTTGACAAAGAAGAGAATATTTACTTTATTGAGGTAAATCCTAGAATACAAGTAGAACATACTATTACGGAAGAAATTACGAGTATTGATATTGTTCGTTCTCAAATTGTAATTGCAACAGGTAGACCATTAAACCACAAACAAATATTTATTAAAAGTCAGGCAGACATCAAGTGTGAGGGTTTTGCTATACAATGTAGAATAACTACAGAAGATCCTGCTGCAGATTTTACGCCTGATTACGGAACTATTATCGCTTATAGAAATGCGGCTGGTTTTGGAATTCGGTTAGATGAAGGAAGTTCTTCACCAGGAACGAAAATAAGCCCGTTTTTCGATTCTATGCTTTGTAAGGTAAGTGCATCTGGTAGAACCTTAAAAGGAACCTCTCAGCGTTTAAATAGAGCATTATCTGAGTTTAGAATTAGAGGAGTAAAAACAAATATTGCCTTTTTACAGAATGTTATTACGAACGAAACCTTTGTTAATGGTGGGGCTAATGTTCAGTTTATAGAAAACCATCCTGAGTTATTTGAATTTAAAAGATCTAGAGATAGAGGAACAAAATTATTAAACTATTTAGGAGAGACTATCGTTAACGGGAACCCTGATGTAAAGTTTGTTGATAAAACCAAAGTATTGATTGATCCTGTTTTACCAAAATTTGATCGTTTTGCACCTTTTCCTGATGGAACAAAACAATTGTTGGATAAACATGGGCCAGAAGCTTTTGCTCAATTAATTAGAGCTGATAAGCAGATTCATTATACAGATACTACGTTTAGAGATGCGCACCAATCCTTATTGGCAACAAGAATGAGAACATTGGATATGCTAAATGTTGCGGATCGTTTTGTAAAAGAAAATCCGCAAGTATTCTCTATGGAAGTTTGGGGTGGTGCTACATTTGATGTGGCTTACCGTTTCTTAAAAGAATCGCCTTGGCAGCGATTGCAGCTCTTTAGAGAGCACATGCCCAATACATTGCTACAAATGTTAATTAGAGGGTCTAATGCTGTTGGATATACGGCTTACCCTGATAACTTAATTGAACGATTTATTGAGAAATCTGCAGAAAATGGGGTAGATGTCTTTAGAATATTTGATTCGTTAAACTGGTTAGATGGAATGAAAACCAGTATTAAAGCAGTTAAAGAAAGAACCAACTCTATTGCAGAAGGGTGTATCTGTTATACCGGAGATATTTTAGATCCTAACCAAACTAAATATACCTTAGATTACTATGTGGATTTAGCTAAACGCTTAAGAGATGAAGGAATTCATATCCTTTGTATTAAAGATATGGCTGGTTTATTAAAACCATATTCTGCAGAGGTTTTGATTAGCAAATTAAAAGAAGAGTTAGATATTCCTATTCACTTACATACACACGACACCTCAGGTTTACAAGTAGCTACTTATATGAAAGCTGTTGAGGCTGGGGTAGATATTATGGATGTTTCTTTAGCATCAATGAGTGGATTAACATCGCAACCCAACTTTAATTCAGTGGTTAAAATGTTAGAAGGTACAGAGCGTGAAAGACCAATGAACGTTAAATCGTTAAATGAGTTTTCTAATTATTGGGAAGCGGTAAGAGAGGTTTATT
>CAJWVX010000216.1 GCA_913048175.1 uncultured Flavobacteriales bacterium
AACTAAACAAAACGATTAACTGGCAACCAGAAAGTACTGGAACAGGTCGTTTTGGAAATTGGTTGGAGAACTTAAATGATTGGAACTTATCTCGTTCACGTTATTGGGGTATTCCAATTCCAATATGGAGAACAGAAGAGGGTGATGAAGAAATTTGTATTTCATCGGTAGAACAATTAAAGACTGAGGTAGAGAAATCTATTACTGCTGGTTTAATGACTGAAAGTCCATTAGCTGATTTTGTACCGGGAGATATGTCTAAAGAAAACTATGAAACGTTTGATTTACATAAAAACTATGTAGATGATATTACATTGGTTTCAGCTTCGGGTAAACCAATGAAAAGAGAAGCAGACTTAATTGATGTTTGGTTTGATTCGGGTTCTATGCCTTATGCACAGCAACATTATCCTTTTGAGAATAAAGAAGCAATTGATAATAACGAGTTTTTTCCAGCTAATTTTATTGCTGAGGGAGTAGATCAAACAAGAGGTTGGTTCTTTACATTGCATGCAATTGCAACAATGGTATTTGATTCTGTAGCTTATAAAAGCGTTATTTCTAACGGTTTAGTGTTAGATAAAAATGGTGTTAAAATGTCTAAACGATTAGGCAATACAATTGATCCTTTTGAAACCTTAGATAAATATGGAGCTGATGCCACACGTTGGTATATGGTTACCAATGCATCACCTTGGGATAATCTAAAATTTGATTTAGATGGGATAACAGAGATTCAACGTAAGTTCTTTGGTACTCTTTATAATACTTATGGATTCTTTGCTTTGTATGCCAACTTAGATGGATTTACGTATGCTGAAACTGAGGTTTCAATAGCTGATAGACCAGAAATTGATCGTTGGATTATTTCTAAATTAAATTCTTTAATTACTGTTGTTGATACTTGTTTTGAAGAATTAGAGCCTACAAAAGCTGGTCGTGCAATTCAATATTTTGTTAATGATGAATTGAGTAACTGGTATGTACGTTTGTGTAGAAGACGTTTTTGGAAAGGAGAATACTCTCAAGATAAAATTGCAGCTTACCAAACATTGTATACCTGTTTAGAAACTGTAGCTCAATTATCATCATCTATTGCACCATTTTATATGGATCAGTTATATTCTGATTTAGTTGCGGTAAGTGGAAGAGGAAATGCAACTTCGGTTCATTTATCAGATTTCCCTATTTCTAATACTTCAGTAATTGATACTGATTTAGAAGAAAGAATGGCAATTGCTCAAAAAGTTTCTTCTATGGTGTTAAGTCTTAGAAAGAAGGAAAGCCTTAAAGTTCGTCAGCCATTACAAAAAATAATGGTGCCTATTTTAGATGATAAATTTAAACGCCAGTTAGAGGATGTTGAAGATTTAATCCTTTCTGAAACGAATGTTAAAGAATTAGAATACTTAGTTGATACTGCTGGAGTTTTAGTAAAAAGTATTAAACCTAATTTTAAGACTTTAGGTCCTAAATATGGTAAAATAATGAAGCAAATTGCTGCTGTTGTTAATCAGTTTGGTGCAGATGAGATTACTGAGTTAGAAACAAATGGTTCTAAAAACTTAACTATTGAAGGACAGGATGTAGTATTAGAGTTGACTGATGTTGAAATTTCAACTGAAGATATTCCGGGTTGGTTAGTTCAGACAGAGGGCGTTTTAACCGTTGCTTTAGATATTGTATTGTCACCAGAATTGAAAGAGGAAGGGATGGCTAGAGAGTTTGTAAATCGTATTCAAAACCTAAGGAAAGAAAGCGGTTTAGAGGTAACTGATAAGATCCATATTAAAATCTTAAAACACAACGAAATAAATGAAGCAATTAATAAAAATAAAAATTATATTTGCTCAGAGACTTTAGCAGGGAAACTTGATTTAATGGATGAATTAATCAAAGACAAAGGAGTTGCAGTAGAGTTGGAGGACAACGTAAGTACAGTAATATCAATAGAAAAATTGAACTAAAAAATAAGAAAATGGCAGACGTAAGATATTCTGATAGCGACTTAGCAGAATTTAAAGCATTAATTGAGTCTAAAGTAGAAGCAGCAAAAATTGATTTAAATGATTTAAGAGGTTCTCTTTCTCATAAAGATGACAATGGAACTGATGATACTTCACATTCCTTTAAAATGATGGAAGAAGGAGCTGCGACTCTTTCGAGAGAAGAGGTTGCTCAATTAGCTGGGAGACAAGAAAAATTCTTAAAACATTTAGAGAATGCTTTAATTAGAATTTCTAACAAATCTTATGGGGTTTGTAGAGAAACTGGCAAATTAATTCGAAAAGAAAGATTGTTGGCTGTTCCTCATGCTACATTAAGTATTGAAGCGAAGAACGCTCAGGGTTAAAAGTTATTCAAAAATTATTTAATCGCTTCATTGTTTTACCTTGAAGCGATTTTTGTTATCTATGAAAAAATATATATCTATACTTTCTAAACCGCTTGTTGTCACTTTATTAGTGTTGATAATTGACCAATGGTCAAAACTATGGGTCAAAACTAGTATGAGTTTAGGAGATGAGTTTCCTGTTTTTGGAGATTGGTTTTATATTCATTTTATTGAAAATAACGGTATGGCCTTTGGGATGGAGCTAGGTGGGGACTGGGGGAAATTAGCATTAAGCTTATTTAGAATTTTAGCGATTATTGGAGGAGGGATTTATATTTTTAAGTATTTGCCAAAAGATTCTCATAATGGATTAAAAATTAGTTCTGCATTAATATTTGCAGGAGCTATTGGAAATATGATTGACAGTGGTATTTATGGTATAATTTTTAACGATAGCTTTAATCAGATTGCAACTTTTATGCCTGAAGCTGGAGGTTATGCTCCTTTTCTTTATGGTAGAGTAGTTGATATGTTATATTTTCCATTAATAGATGGTGTATTTCCAGAATGGATGCCAATTTGGGGTGGTGAATACTTTATGTTCTTTAGACCTGTTTTTAATATAGCGGATGTTTCAATTTCATGTGGTATTGGACTTATTTTCCTGATGAATTCTAAATTCTTTCCAAAGCCTTTGATGGTTGATGATAAACAAGAAGCGTCTTTGTAATAAGTTAAAAAAATATAGATGATAAAAAGCCCTTCAATTAATGTTGAAGGGCTTTTTATTTGGGATGAATAACTACCTTTGCACACTAATTTAGCAAAACGCTATATCTTCATATAGTAAGTGGAACTAACCTTATTGAAATACGATATCTAAAGAAATTAAAATGGAGAAGAAAGTAAGAGTAAGATTCGCCCCAAGTCCAACAGGTCCATTACATATTGGTGGAGTACGTACCGCATTATATAATTATTTGTTTGCCAAAAAGAACGGAGGCGATTTTTTATTGCGTTTAGAAGATACTGATCAAGCTCGTTATGTTAAAGGTGCTGAGGCTTATATATTGGAAGCTTTAAAGTGGTGTGGAATAACTCCTACAGAAGGAGTTGGAGTTGGAGGAGAATATGGTCCTTACAGACAATCAGAAAGAAAGGCTGAAGGAACTTATAAAAAATACGTAGATCAATTATTAGATGCAGGTAAAGCTTATTATGCATTTGATACTCCAGAAGAATTAGATGAAATGCGTGAGCGTTTAAAAGCTGCAGGTGGTTCCTCACAATCTTACGATTCAGCTTCTCGTAAATCAATGAAAAACTCATTGACTTTATCAGCAGAAGAAGTTCAACAGAAAATTGAAGAAGGAATACCCTATGTTGTTCGTGTTAAAATTCAAGCAAACGAAGAGGTTAAGTTTAAAGATTTAATTAGAGGTTGGGTTTCTGTAGATTCTTCTAATTTAGATGATAAAGTATTGTTTAAATCTGATGGTATGCCAACTTACCATATGGCAAATGTGGTGGATGATTACTTGATGAAGATTACTCATGTAATTAGAGGAGAGGAATGGTTGCCTTCTGGACCATTACACGTTTTATTATATGAATACTTAGGCTGGGAAAATGAAATGCCAGAATTTGCACATTTACCTCTAATTCTAAAACCAACCGGAAACGGAAAGTTGAGTAAAAGAGATGGTGATGCTGGAGGATTTCCTGTGTTTCCAATTGAATGGAAATCTCCAGAAGGAGAAATAGCATCTGGATATAGAGAGAGTGATTATTTTGCTGATGCACATATTAACATGTTAGCGTTTTTAGGTTGGAATCCTGGATCTGAACAAGAGTTGTTCTCTTTAGAAGAATTAGTTCAAGAATTCTCTTTAGAGCGTGTTGGGAAATC
>CAJWVX010000217.1 GCA_913048175.1 uncultured Flavobacteriales bacterium
TTTAAAGAAGTCTTAGGATCTAAAAAACTACCAGTTAATTTGGTATTTTCATGCGGATCAGGAATTACAGCGGCCGTTTTAAGTCTAGCTTATTCTATAATTAATGATAAATATTTGCCTACAATTTATGATGGCTCTTGGGCTGAATACGGTAAATTAAAATAATTAAAATGAAAAGATCTACCAAAATTACCTCAATAATTATAATCTTTTTTTTAATAATCACTGGCGTCATTGTTGCAAGAACAATGATTGGAATGCACTTTGAGAAAAAATTTGGTAAAAGACAACCTCCTGGAATAATTGTAACAACTGTTAATCAAAAAATTTTTCAAAATAAAGTTGAAACTTTTGGAACTGCAGTTCCTATAAGAACAAAAGCATATAACATTGAAAAATATGAAATTATCTCGCCTATTAAATTTAATCAAAAAATTAAAAAAGGTGATGTAATTGCAAAACTTAAAACTAGAAATATTATTGCACCATTCGATGGAGTAATAGGAAAAAGAAATTTCTCTGATGATATTGAAGTATCTGAAAGTTCTATAGTAATTAATTTAGAAGATGCATCTATTTTATTTGTTGATGTCGATATACCTGAAATATATGCACCATTTATTACTAAAGGATTAACTGTAGATATTAAATTTTCAGGCAACAATGAAAAGATTTATAAAGGAGTTGTAGATTCCACATCAAGCAGAATTAACACTGAAAAAAGATCTTTGACAGCAAGAATTAGATTAGATAATCCGAATTCAGAAATATTGCCTGGAGCTCTTTTAGAGATAACAATAAAATATAATGAACGTGATTCTTTAAGCATACCTGACACAAGCGTGATATTGGAAGGCAACAAAGTTTATATCTATAAAGTTAATAAAGATAACTTGACAAAAAAAACAGAGATTAAAATAGGTATGAGAAATAATGGAAATCTTGAAGTTGTTTCAGGTTTAAATGAAGGCGAAACAATTGTAGCAGAAGGTCTAAAGAAAGTTAGACAAAACGGTAAAATCAAACCCATAAATAAATAATGTACATTACGGATTTAAGTATTAGAAGACCTGTGGTTTCTTGGGTATTCTCTCTTATTCTAATTGTATTTGGAATATTTGTTTTTTGGAAGTTGCCAGTAAGAGAGTTACCCTCAGGATTACAGCCACCTGTTGTTCAAGTTAAAGTTGAATATAAATCTGCCTCGGCACTAATAATTGATGAAGAGGTTACTCAAGTAATTGAAGATGTGGTTGGTGGTGCAGAAGGAATTAAAAATATTGATTCAAAATCAGAGAATGGAAAAAGTACTATCAATATAGAATTTGATACAAAAATTGATTTAGATGATGCAGCAAATGATATTAGAGAGAGAGTTGCAAGAGTAGTTGATCGCTTACCATCTGAATCCAATCCACCTCAAATACTAAAGCAAGCAGCTGGATTTACAACTACGATGTGGTTAGCTCTATCATCACCTACTTGGAGCGATTTAGAACTTGGAGATTATGCCGAAAGATACTTGGTGGATAAATTTTCAAGTGTAAAAAACGTTGGTAGAATTTTGGTAGGAGGTTTAAGAGAATTAAGTGTAAGAGTTTGGATAGATCCTATAAAATTAGCTGCAAATAATTTAACAATTCAAGAAGTAGAACGAGCTTTAAGAAATGAAAATGTAAGCTTACCTGCTGGTACACTGGAAGCAGGCAACATAGATTTAACAATTAATTTAAACAAATCATATAACGATTTAGAAAAACTAAAACAATTACCACTAAAAAAAGGTAAAGATAACATAGTTAGACTCTCAGATGTTGCTAACATTGAATTCGGCCCAGTATCAGAAAAAGCTTTATTTAGAGCACAAAGGAAAGATGCATTAAATTTAAAGATGGTTGGCATTGGTATTTATGCAAGGAGTGGAGCTTCTACCGTAGAACTTTCAAAAGAAATTAAAAAAAGAGTTGAAGAAGTAAAACAAACTCTACCAGAAGGATTAAATTTAGAAATAGCTTTCAATAGAGCAACATACATTGGAGCAGCAATTAATGAAGTTTATAAAACATTAATTATTGCTTTCGTTTTAGTAGTTGTAATAATTTATTTGTTTTTAGGTAATCTTAAAGCAGTTATTGTTCCTGCGATAGCTCTACCTGTAAGCTTGATTGCAACTTTTTTAGGAATTTATTTATTTGGTTTATCAATAAATATTTTTGTCTTACTAAGTTTTATTTTAGCAATAGGAATAATTACAGATGACTCGGTCATAATGACTGATGCAATATATAGAAGAATAGAAAATGGAGAAACTCCTTTAGTTGCTGCTTACAAGGGTTCAAAACAAATAACTTTTGCAATTATTGCTACTACACTAATTTTAGTTGCAGTTTTTTTACCATTAATTTTTATAGAGGGAATAGCAGGAACTTTGTTTAGAGAAACCGCAATCGCATTATCATTTGCAATTGTAGTTTCATCATTCGTTGCGTTAACTCTATCGCCAATGCTTGCAAGTAAATTTTTAGATAAGAAAACTAAAACAAATTTTTTTGTAGTAAAATTTGATAAATTTTTTAAAGGTTTTTCAAATTTCTACCAAGAGACACTTAAATTTTGGTTAGATAAAAAGAAAACAATTATAACATTTATAATATTAATCATTATAGGTTCTGGACTATTGTATAATTTCACAAAAAAAGAGCTTCTTCCTTTAGAAGATAGGGGTGCCTATTTGATTATAGGCTTTACAGATGAGGGTAGTTCATTTCAATATACCCAAAAAAGAGCTGAGGATGTAGAAAAAAGACTTGTCCCTCTTTTGCAAGCTGAAGAAAGCCCTTACAATAGATTTCTCATGATAGTTCCAGGATTTGGGTCAGATAATAGTTTCATAATTATTGCACTGTTAGATCATTGGAAAAATAGGAAACAAAGTTCTCAGATAATTATGAGACAAGCAATGGGAAAAATCGTAACTGTTCCTCAAACTTTAGCATTTCCAATATCTCCCCAAGCAATAAGAGTATCAAATTATAATAAACCAGTGCAAATGGTTATATTGGGAAGCACTTATGAAGAATTAGAAAGCATCCAATCTAAAGTAATAGGAATGTTAAGAAGAAATGAAAATTTATCTCGGATAGAAACTGATTATTCAAGAAACAAACCAGAAGTAAAATTAGTTATAAACAAAATTAAAGCAAAAGACTTAGGAATATCCACTCAATCCATTGGTCAAACACTTGAAACTCTTTATGGAGGTAAAACTGTTACAAAATTTAATAAACTTGGAAAAGAATATCCAATTATTCTACAACAATATTTAGATGATAGAAAAGACAAAGAAAGTTTAAGTAAAATTTTTGTTAGATCAGAAAATACTGGAAGTTTAATTTCTTTAGCAAATCTAGTTGATTTCAAAGAGGAAGGTTCTGCCAACAAGTTATCAAGATATAATAGGCAAAGAGCAGTTACTATATCTGCAAATATAAGTGAAAGTTATACATTGTCTGAGGCAATCAAATATTTAGAAAAAACTATGTCTCAAATTGCGCCTGAAAAACAAATTACATGGAAGGGTAAATCGGAAGAATTGAAGGAAACCAGCAATGAATTATATATTATTTTTGCATTAGCTCTTTTAACAGCTTATCTTGTAATGGCAGCAACATTCAATTCGTTTATACATCCTTTTATTATTGTACTTACTGTGCCATTAGCTGTTTTCGGTGGATTAGTATTTATTTTATTTTTAAATAGCTCCATAAATATTTTCTCTCAGATTGCGCTTGTCATCCTCATTGGAATTTCAACAAAGAACAGTATTCTTATTGTGGACTATTCTAATCAATTAAGAACAGCTGGCAAAAATATTGAAAGTGCTGTTAAAGAAGCATGTGAACTTAGATTCAGACCAATTATCATGACCTCTTTAAGTACTATGATAGCAATGATACCTTTGATTGTTGGGAACATTGGACCAGGTGCTGGTGAAGGATCTAGGCTAGCCGTTGGCGCAACTATATTAGGTGGAATGATAATCTCAACATTCTTTACATTATATGTGACACCAACAATGTATTTAGCATTAGCTAGAAATACAAAAAGAATTGATGCTGTAGATATAG
>CAJWVX010000218.1 GCA_913048175.1 uncultured Flavobacteriales bacterium
TAGTCTTTGAAATTATTGCTTCACAATTTTTTTACTTATTCTGTTTGTTCCATCAGTAATTGTAACAAAGTAAAAGCCATTAGGTTGGTTACTTAAATTAACAATGGTTGAGTTTTGTGTAATTGTTTGAGTTTGAATTTGCTCTCCAATTACATTGTAAACTTCTAATAACGCAGTGCTATTTTCTAACTCATAATTGATAGTAAATGCATTGTTAAAAGGGTTAGGGTAGATGACTAATGAGCTTTCTTCTAGATTATCATTAATACTAGTAATAACAACAGAAGCACAATTAGATGTTATTCCCCTTGAATATTGACTTCTAACGGTGTCAATAGCTTCTTGCATAGCTGTAACACCTCCTGAAGGCCCAGATCCAGTAAAATCTTGACCAAAGATTAATGCTAAATCAATTTCTATTGAACCACCTGAAGGTAGTGTAAAAGGGCCAGAACTTCCCACGCCAACTCTGTCTCCTGGAGCATTTCCAACACCAGCCTCACTCCAAGGGGATTGAGGAGTTCCGTTTGTTCCATAATTAAAAATATCACTGCTTCCAGGATAGTAATACTTACAATCAACTCCTGTAGAATAGTATGATAGAGGGTTTCCATTCAACATTTTTCCAGATAAATAATTATAAAAATGCTCTTCAGTTACTGGAGCTCCTAAGTTAGGTGAGCTCCAATCGTGGCGAAGAAAACTTTCTAATCCCCAATATTCATTGTCAACAATTCCATCTCCAAAACCAATACCATTAATAGATTCGTTAAACCCAATTCCAAAAGCATCATCTTGACCATTATTATTTTGTTTTGGCCCTTTTAAGAATGTGACCCCTTGCGCTGGCAAATTTGATCCATAGCCAATTCCCCCATTATTGTCATCAAAACTATCTCCATTATAAACATAAAAAGAACTTCTTGAAACATCAGAACCTAAGAAATCATCTGAGTAATTACCTAAATCAAAATCGGACCAAAAACCTGTAAAACAATCATTGTAATTAGTAGTTGATCTATTATAGATTTTATAGTTTAAGAAAATTGTATTGTTTATTTCAACGTCACTTGTTGCAAAGGCATAAGCCATTCCATGAACTTCTGTTTTCATTGGAGAATGATTATCATTTCCATCATAAAATGGACGCTCATCATTATAAATAAAAAATATAGCTTCATCACCTTTTACCAAAGGATAGTCTCCAGTATTTGGGTCATATAAATTATCACCATTTCTATCAAAAAAGGGGGCTAAATTGTAAGCCTGACCTTTACTAATATCTCCATGTGCTGGCCAAGTTAGAATTGAAGCAGGAATTTGGTATCCAGGAAAATCTACAGATGCATCACAACTTGGGTTAAGATTACAATCATACCAAGCAACAAATTGTTGTATTTCTTGACATTGAATTTTCCATACTTTGTTCCAATTTGTTCCTTCTGCCGTATAAAGTGATGAAGTCATTATTGGACCAGCAATCTGTTGGTTGGAATTAAAATATGTGTTTACGTTAGTTTTTGTAGTACCACTTTGATCCTTTCCGGCTAACCATAATGATGCTTCATATATCGTGTGAGAACCACTTCCGACTGGAGACTCAAATGATGGGAGTGAGTTTGCAAAATCATGAAATAAGAAGTTTGCGTCAACTGTTGCTCTAACATTATTTATATTCAAAACAGCGGAAGTCTGAGCAGTAGAAATTTTAAAAAGTAGGAGTAAAAAAGTTGAAAGAAATAATGATAAGGATGTGGTTTTCATAATTGACTCTAATTTAGAGAAGTATCTAAAGATCTAAAGTACATAATTTTGTTAAATGAATATTTCATATAATCTATTTTATTATTGCTTCACAATTTTCTTACATATTCTATTTGACACATCTGTAATTGTAACAAAGTAGAAGCCATTAGTCTGGTTGCTTAAATCAACAATAGTTGAATTTTGAGTAATTGCTTTTGTTTGAATTTTCTCTCCAATAACATTATAAACCTCTAATAAAGCAGTGTTGTTTACCAGTTCATAATTGATTGTAAAAGCGTTGTTAAAAGGGTTGGGGTAGATAGATAGTAAATGTTCTTGTTTATCTTTTTCTGAAATACCAACAGTACCTCCACAAACAGAAGTAAAGTCATCTAAATAATAACTTCTGATAGAATCTACTCGTTCTTGCATAACGATAACTCCAGCTTGATTTCCTGTTGTTTGATAATCTCTACCAAAAACATAGGCTAATGTAATTGAGACACTACTATCTGGCTCAAATGTAAATGGACCAGTAGATCCAACACCTCTTCTGTCTGCCGGGGAGTTAGCTTCAGAAACTTCTGACCATATCGGTGCACTTGGAGTGATTCCACCTGTTCCATACTCTAAAGGATCCGTGTCTCCAGAAAATAAGTATTTTGACTGGATTGTCCCTCCACTAGAAATGTGACCTGTACCGCCATATACCATTGTAGAACCATCTTTCCATTTCCCACTTAAATAGTTGTAATATTCTAGACCAGTGGTTGGATCACCATTGAAACCTCCATTTGTATAAGTGCTAAAATATTCCATTCCCCAATTTTCATTGTCATCTATACCATCACCAAAACCAAATCCGTTAACAGTTTCATAAGGAGCAATTCCAATATTATTGTCTATTCCATCATCATCTTGTTTTACCCCTTTTAAAAACACAACTCCTTGTGCAGGTGGATGAATTCCATAACCAATTACTCCTCCTGAATTTTCGTCATTACTATCTCCGTTGTAGCCGTAATATGTACTTCGGTTAACATCAGAACCAACATAATCATCAGAAGGGTTTCCAATATCAAAGTCTGTCCACATTCCAATATAGGTGCTATCATAGGTTAAATTAGATCGGTTGTAAATAGTGTAATCTAAAAAGATAGTATTGTTTATTGCTGAATCAGAAGGACAATTATATGCGTACGCCATATAGTGAACTTCTGTATTCATAGGGTTTTGAGTATGTGGCTGATATCTCATATCATTATAAATGTGGTAGACAGCCTGTTGCCCCTTAATTTGTGGGTAATCTCCATCCATTGGGTTGTAAATACCATCACTATTGTTGTCTATAAATGGAGCTAAATTGGCAGCTTGCCCTTTGCTAACGTCACCATGAGCTGGCCAGTTTTCTATTACTTCAATGGGCTGATAACCTCCAGTGTTCCAGTTGTTAATGTGATAATTAATTTGATCATTTGTTATTTTCCAATGTCTATCCCATTTATAATCATATTGTTTATAGTGAATAGGGTTCATAATTGGGCCACTGTTTCCATGAAAAGGTTGATATATTATTAGGCTGGGGTCTTCATTTCCAAATGTTTCAGTATTTGAATAAGTAGTGTTTTGATTTTTTCCTGACATCCATAAGTTTGCCCCATAAAGAGTATTAGAACCGCTACCTTTAGGAACTTCAAATCCGCTTAAATTTTGATCATCGCTAAATAATCTAGACAAACTCAATCTTGCTTTAATATTATTTAAATCTAATGTTTCGTACTCTGTCTGTTTTATAAAAAAGTAGATAGTAGAAGTATCGTACATTATTGGGATTCCATTATCACGTAATATATATATTACACTATCTACTCCCCAAAGATTTAATGGTGGAGAATAATTAATATCATTTCTATGGATAGAATCTGGAATTTGTATGTGCAATATGTCACTAAAACTTCCAGTTCCGGTATAAAAGGTTGAATCTAAAAATATTAGATTTCCATCAGGATCATTATCATTATTTAAAAAAGTTGGATTTCCTCCGGTCGATAATCCTGAATATTGATCAATATTAATAGGTTCATTTATTGATAAGAAGAAAGTATCTGTAATCGCTATTGGAGCACTGTTTTGGTTAAAACCAATAACTGAAACTAATAGAAAACAAGTAGTAATTAAGTTTTTCATAAGATTTTTTGATAAAGTAAATAAATAATGCAACCGGATAAACAGAAGACCATCTGCACGAAGGATCTTCCGTTTTATCCGACTATGAACTAAACTAACTAGTTAAACCCGTTAAGGTCAGTAGGTTTCATAACTCCATACCATTTTAATGTTCTTTCACCAACACCTAGCACTTTTACATGTATTAGAT
>CAJWVX010000219.1 GCA_913048175.1 uncultured Flavobacteriales bacterium
AAATACTCATAACAGCCGATACTATTGTAGTAAAAGGAGATAGGGTTTTAAACAAACCAAAAGATAGGTTAGAAGCACAAGAAATGCTACAATTTTTATCAGGAGATAAGCACAAAGTGATCACATCAGTATGTTTAGCAAGTAAAAATAAACAAGAAGTATTTACATCTGAAACAGAGGTGCATTTCAAAATACTTAGCATAGAAGAAATAGACTATTATATCAAGGAGTATCAGCCATTTGATAAAGCGGGGGCTTATGGCATTCAGGAGTGGATTGGCTTAATTGGTATTGAAAAAATTAAGGGATCTTACTGTAATGTGGTTGGCTTACCGGTAGTAAAATTATATCAAAAGCTGATACAATTTGTAGGTTTATAGCGTTAACATCTCTACATTTTGTATTTTTGGCAAATTAAAATCTGAATCATGAAAAAAACAAGTAGAGTTTCGACAACTATTTTTCTTTTATGTTTTCTGTTATTACAAGCTTGCATACCTATGCGTAAGGTTGTTTATATGAAAAATAATCCGATTACAGAAAAAGAAATTATAATCACTCCACCGGTTCATCATCTAGAAATAGGAGATGTTTTATTTGTAAGGGTTTTAAGTTCAAATGATAAATCTTATGAATTTTTTAATGTGGAAACCAACACTAATTCATCTGCTAATAACACTTCAATGGCTTCTTTGTATTTGAATGGGTCAACTATCAATAGTTTAGGCATGATTGAAATTCCTGTTATTGGCAAGATATTTTTGTTAGGACAAAATTTGGAAGAGGCGAAAATTTCTGTTCAGAAAGTAGTAGATGAATATCTGCAAGATGCCATTGTAATTGTAAAATTGGCCAATTTTCAAGTTACTATTTTAGGAGAAGTAAATAAGCCAGGGACTTTTCCAGTTTTTAAAGAAAACGTAACTATTTTTGAAGCATTAGCCTTGGCAGGAGATTTGTCCGATTATGCCAATAGACAAAAAATAAAAATCGTGAGAACGCATAATAATAAGAAAAAGATTTACACTATTGATTTAACCAATCAGCAATTGCTTTTATCCGATTTTTATTATCTTAGAAATGATGATATGATTTATGTGGAACCACTTAAATATCGAACTTTTAGAAAATCTCAATCTCAGATTGTTTTATCGGCACTTACAACTTTATCGCTTATGGTAAATGTATTTCTAAAAATTACGGAATAATATGATCGAATCTCAAAATGAAGAGCAAAAACAGGCAGAAACTATTGATATAAAAGCGATACTATTTAAGTATTTTCGTTTTTGGCATTATTTTTTACTTTCTTTTTTATTTTTTGGCTTTTTAGCATTTCTTAATAACCGATATACTATTCCTGAATATGGCGTTTCTTCTACACTTTTAATCAGAGATGATAGCAATACTCAATTAGGTGCTGAGAACTTACTTGAAGGATTAGAACTTTTTAGTGGAAAGAAGAATTTAAAGAACGAAATTATAATTTTAAAGTCTTATAGTAATACTGAAAAAGTAATTAAAGAATTAGGTTTAGGATTATCTTATTTCCAACACGGTTTCTTTCAAACTAATGAGCTTTTTAAAGATGCTCCTTTTAAAGTTATTATTGATTCTTCACACATCCAATTAACAGGTGTTGAATATGGATTAGAAATAATTAATGAAAATCAATTTCAGCTCAGTGTAAGTACTGAAGATCAGTTCCCTTTCGATTTGAAAACTGAGAAGTTTGACAAAACATTATTAGCTAATATTAATATTGACAAAACATTTGAGTTTGACGAAAAAGTTTCAAATATTTTTCTCTCTTTCACAATTAAAAAAACACCATTTTTTAATTTAGATAATATCATTGAAAATGGAAAAGTATTTTCATTTAAACTACACCAAACGAATGTGTTTGCACAAAAGTTAATTAGAGAAATAAGCATAAATCCTATAAATAAAGAAACCTCTATTTTAAAGCTAAGCATTAAAGGAAGAACGCCTAAAAAGAGCATAAAAATCCTTAATAAATTAACAGAAATTTATTTAAGAAATAGTTTGAACGAGAAGAATTTAATGGCCATTAATACCATTCACTTTATTGATGAGCAACTTTCTGTAATAAAAGATTCCTTAACACTTATTGAAAATCAGCTAGAAGTTTTTAGAAAACAAAATCCAAATCTTGATATAGTTAATAAAGATTTTGGAACCTACTTCCAGAAACAAAAATTAGATAATACATTATCAGAGCAATCTGTAAATATTAAATATTATCAATCCTTATTGTCTTATTTAAAAGATGATAGTGATGTACATTCCATAGTGTCTCCAACATTAATGGGGATAAGTAACCCAGAGTTAAATGGCTTAATTCATCAATTATTACAATTAGGTTCTAAAAAAGACGAATTACAATTAACTACTACTGAAAAGAATCCTGCTTATAAAGCCGTTCTTTCTCAAATACAATATACAAAAAATACTATTATTGAGAATGTTAGTAATCTTATTTCTTCTGCGTTAATTTATGAGAAAGATTTAAAAGTTAGAATAAATTCTTTTAACAATAAAATATACAAATTGCCTAAATTAGAAAAAAGCTATTTAATTCTTAAAAGAAAACATGAATATAATGAGCAAACTTCAATTTATCTTCAACAAAAAAGATATGAAGCTTCACTTGCAAAAGCTGGAACAGAATCGGATCATAAAGTCATTGATCCTGCTAGATTAGATAGTGAAAAACCAATAAAACCAAAAAAGGGGTTGACTTATTTTTTCGCTTTATTCTTTGGACTAATTTCTCCAATTGCATATATCTCAATAAAAGAGTTCTTCAGTGATACTATCTCTAGTAAATTAGATTTAGAAAATTGTACTAATATCCCGATTTTAGGCCTTATTGGTCATAGTGAAAAAGAAAAAAGTTTGGTTGTTTCTATTGCCTCAAAATCTATTATTGCTGAATCATTCCGGACATTAAGAACAAATATTCAATATTTAGCAGCCCATAAAAACAATAAAATAATTACTGTCACTTCCTCAATTGGAGGTGAAGGGAAAACATTTATAGCTATGAATCTTGCTGGAATATTTGCTTCATCAGGCCATAAAACAATTTTAATTGGCGGGGATTTAAGAAAACCAAAATTACATAAAGATTTTAATATTAATGAAACAAAAGGTTTAAGCAGTTATTTAATTAACAGATCATCTTTGGAGGAAGTAATTGAAAAAACTAACATAGAAAGTTTAGATGTAATAGGATCAGGCCCAACACCCCCTAATCCTGCTGAGTTATTGGATAGTCAAAGTATGCAAGAATTAATTACAGAACTCAATAAAACGTATGACTATATAATTATTGATACGCCACCAGTAGGGCTTGTTACAGATGGCGTAATTTTAATGAGATATGCTGATATTAATTTATATGTTGTAAGGCATAATTTTACTAAACGTGATATGCTAGGCTCTATTAATAATTTATTTAAACAGAACTATATTAAAAATTTGCATATCATCATTAATGATTTTAATCAGAGTCAATCCTACGGTTACAGCTATGATGGTTACGGTTACGGTTACGGTTATGGTTACGGCTATAGCTATGGTTACGGTTCAAGTGGTTATGGCTATTATGAGGAAGATGACAAATCATAATTTCCTTACCTCTACCATCTTAATTTTACAAGATGAATGATAAAAAAATACCGTACTTTTTTGCACTACTTCCAATTATAGTTTTAATAGTATTACTTGCTTACAATGTATTTTTGTATGGAGACAACTCACTTGGAGGTGCAAACCAATTAGCATTACTTTTTGCAGCAGCAACAGCTTCATTTGTTGGGATAAAATATGGGTCAAGCTGGAAAACAATACTTAATGGTGCAAGTAAAAGTATATCAAGCACTACCCCTTCATTAATTATCTTACTATTAATTGGTGCACTTGCCGGAACTTGGCTGTTGAGCG
>CAJWVX010000220.1 GCA_913048175.1 uncultured Flavobacteriales bacterium
ATTGGTTACAAGAATTAGCAAGAGCAAACTCTACATTTAAACTTGCTGGAAGAACAGATTTGCCACTTAAAAAAACAGATGAGAAAGTTGCTAAATATTTGATGCATCGAAAAGCACATTTTAAAACGCTGTTATTACAATACATCAACTTAGTAGGGTTTAAAATGGTAATAGCCGCTGGATTGTTACTAATAGGTGGTTTTTTGGTTATTAATCAGCAAATGAATATTGGTCAGTTTGTAGCTTCTGAAATTATAATTATTTTAGTTTTAGCTTCTGTAGAGAAGCTTATCTTAAGTATGGAGACCATTTACGATGTGCTAACAGCAATTGAAAAAGTAGGGACTGTAACAGATATCCCTTTAGATAAAGATATAGGTTCTCCAATTAATTTTAAAGAAGGTGAAGCAATTTCAATTAAAGCAAAAGACTTATCATTCCAGTTTTCTGATTCTAGAGATAAAATTATTGACAATATATCGTTAACTATTTCTGGAGGTGAAAACGTTTGTATATCTGGTTATAGCGGTTCTGGAAAATCATTTTTGTTGCAACTTATTGCTGGACTTTTTGATTCCTACCAAGGAGCCATTTCATTTAATAATATTCCAATTGCAAGTTTATGTAAAGAAGATATTCGATCTTATATTAACGATAGTTTAGCTAAGGAAGATATTTTTAGAGGCACACTATTGGAAAATATCACCCTTGGTAAACCCAATATATCCATGGATCAAATTCATGAAATAGTTGAGGGTTTAGGTCTAGCTGATTTTGTTGCTATTAGTGAAAATGGATTTAATACAATGTTACTTCCCGAAGGGAAAAATTTACCTCAAAGTATACGTCTAAAAATTATGCTAGCAAGAAGTTTAGCTGGAAATCCAAAACTAATTCTTATTGGTGATTCATTCAATCATTTAGGTAAAGATGTCAAACAAAATTTTATTGATTATTTAATTAAAATAGGTAAATCCGCTACTGTCATTGTTGTTTCAAACGACCCCAATATTGCAAAACATTTTGATCAAGTTATTGTTCTGCAAGAGGGTAAAATAATAGCCAATGATAAATTGAGTGCTCTGCAAAGTAAGGCTTGGTTCACTCAAATTTTTCAAACAAAATAAGTTATGTTAAACGTTAGTGAAAATAGAATTGAAGGGAAAGTAAATACTAGTTTATACAAATCATTTTCTATGGTTAGTGAGTTTAGAGCTCGCAAAGTGTTCACCAATTTATTACTCATCTCTTTCGTAGTTTTTTTAATTGCTTTGTTTCTTCCATGGACTCAAAATATTAGATCAAAGGGATATGTAACTACTTTACAACCAGATCAAAGACCTCAAACAATAAACTCAGTTATTGCTGGTAAAATGGAGAAGTGGTTTGTTCGTGAAGGTGATTATGTGAATAAGGGAGATACCATTCTTTTTCTTTCTGAAATTAAAGATGAATATTTTGATCCTAACCTTTTAGAAAGAACAGAGCAACAGATAAAATCAAAAGAACTTTCGGTTCAATCATACATGAATAAAATAAAATCTTTAGATGGTCAGATTGACGCTTTATTAAAAACAAAATCATTAAAAATAGAACAGGCAAAGAATTATATTCAACAAGGAAAGTTAAGTGTTCAATCTGATAGCGTTGATTTAGAGGCTTCTAGAACGAATTATCAAATTGCTAAAAAACAATTTGGGAGACAAGAACAACTTTATCAAGAGGGTTTAAAATCGTTAACAGATCTAGAAACTAGAAAGTTAAAACTACAAGCAACACAGGCTAAAATGATTAGTGCTGAAAATAAATTATTAACGAGTAGAAACAAGCTTATTAATTCTGGAGTAGAAATAAATTCGGTTAATAATCAATATAGAGATAAACTATCTAAAGCAGAATCAGAAAAATATACGGCACTATCAAGCATGTATGATGCAGAAGCTGTTGTAACAAAAATGCAGAATCAGTACATGAATTATTCGATAAGAACAGGTATGTATTACATCACTTCTCCAATTAATGGATACATAACAAAAGCACTTCGATCAGGTATAGGAGAAACGGTTAAGGCTGGTGAAGAAATGATGAGTATTATGCCTGCTAAATATGATTTAGCTGTAGAAATGTATGTTAGCCCTTTTAATCTTCCATTGGTAGAAAAAGGTCAGCATGTTCGATTTATGTTTGATGGTTGGCCATCTGTTGTTTTTTCAGGTTGGCCAAACGCATCTTTCGGAACTTTTGGTGGAGAGATTGTAGCCATAGATAATTTTATTAGCACGAATGGGAAGTACAGAATTTTAGTATCTCCAGACAAAAAAGATGTAGAATGGCCTGAACAATTGAGAGTAGGTTCAGGAGCTAACGGAATGGCCTTATTGAAAAATGTACCTATTTGGTATGAATTATGGCGAAACTTAAACGGATTTCCTCCTGATTACTATAAAAAAAACGACTTAAACAAGAAACCTGAAACAAAAAAATGAAGCACTTAGTTTATTTGCTATTACTTATTCCTTTCGGTTTGATTGGACAAAATGATACCGCTTTAATTTTAACTTTTGAAGATTTTTTGGCAAGAGTTGAATCGCATCATCCTCTTTCAATACAAGCAAACCTTAAAATTGATGAAGGTAAAGCTAATCTTAGAAAGGCAAGAGGGCATTTCGATCCAAAGATATATTCTGATGTATCTCAGAAATACTTTACAGATAAACAATATTATAATATATCTAATAGTGGTTTGAAAATACCAACTTGGTATGGAGTTGAATTTAGTGGTGGTTACGCTCAAAATGATGGAGTTTTTTTAAATCCTGAAAACAATACAGCAGGTGCAGGTTTATGGCATGCAGGTGTTTCTATGTCTGTTGGTCAAGGTTTGTTTATAGATAAAAGAAGAGCCGAATTAAAGAAGGCAAAAATATTTACAAAGAGTACTATTGCCGGAAGAGAGTTGATATATAATGATTTGCTTTATGATGCAGGCCAAGCCTATTGGAGTTGGTTTGAAAGCTATAATTCAGTTTTAATTTATGAGAGTGCTCTTGAGGTTACTCAACAGCGATATCAATCAGTTAAACAAGGTGCTTTGTATGGAGATAAGCCATCTATTGATACAGTTGAAGCTTCTATTCAAGTGCAAAATAGGATGATAAGCCTTCAAGAAGGTGAACTTAAATATAAAAATGCTACAGCACTTTTGTCAGTTTATATGTGGTTAGAAGGAATTGTACCATTAGAAATAGCAACTGAAACTCGTCCAAACTTTTCTAATGAGATAGATCCCATCTCTGCAGATTCAGAATTGATGTTAAATTTAGATAGTATATCTGCAACACATCCTCTTCTTCGAAGCTATCAATACAAAATTGAGCAATTAGAAATTGATAAAAAATGGAAGGAAGAACAGATTAAACCGAAGTTAAATTTGAAATACAATGCAATTAATCAACCAGTAGGAAATAAAGCTTTAGATGGATATAATTTAAATAATTACACCTGGGGTGTTGAATTTAGTATGCCAATATTTCTAAGAAAAGAGAGAGGTTCATTACAGTTAGCAAAGCTAAAAATAAATGAAGCGGAACTTGACCTTTTTGCTAAAAAAGCAGGTATAACATATAAAGCTCAAGCTGCAATAAATGATTTATTAAATACCAAAAGCCAACTAACAATTTATGAAAGAACAGTAAAGGATTATTCCCAATTATTAGATGGAGAAAGGAAGATGTTTAATGCTGGAGAAAGCTCTTTATTTATGGTTAATTCTAGAGAATCTGGGTTTATAAAAACACAATTAAAATACATTCAATTATTAGCTAAAAATCATAAAGCAGGTTTAACTGCAAATTATGCTCTTGGCATATTATCTCCAAAATAATGAAATTAAAAAATAACATACTTATTTTATTTTTCTTACTAACTTCTTTGGTTGTAAAATC
>CAJWVX010000221.1 GCA_913048175.1 uncultured Flavobacteriales bacterium
TCTGTTCCGAATTTTTCAATTCCCCAACAGAATAATGAATTATTAACAGACATTACAACAGATGTAGAAGCATCAACTTTAGAAATCTCTTCCATAGCTAACACATAAGAAACAGTATCCATTCCACCACCACCGTACTCCGGTGAAACCATCATACCCATAAAACCCAATTCACCTAACTGCTTAACTTCATCAGTTGGGAAACACTGTGCTTCATCCCTATCTATTACACCTGGCTTTAATACGTTTTGAGCAAAGTCTCTTGCTGCATCTCTAACCGCTAAATGTTCTTCTGTTAATTCTATATTCATCGCTTAATTTTTATACATTTGATGAGTACAAATATAATTTTTTAAATCAAATTTTCAAAAGAAATGAGACGTTATAATGTCATAGGAACGATGTCTGGAACATCATTAGATGGTTTAGATATAGCTTATTGTACATTTGAATTGATTGAAAACAAATGGTCTTTCAAAATAAATTCATCTTTAACAACGAATTTCCCTAAACAACTTCTCAAAAAATTAACTATTGGTAAAGCTTTGAATGGTTTAAATTTAATGAAATTGCATAATGAATTAGGAAATTTTATTGGAGAATCTATTGCTGATTTTATCAAATCGAATAAAATAAATAGAAATAAAATTGATTGTATTGCATCTCATGGACACACAATTTTTCATCAACCCGAAATTAATTTGACATCTCAAATAGGGAATGGAGCAAATATTTCTGTTATAACCAAACTGCCTGTTATTTGCGATTTTAGAACAACAGATGTTGCATTAAAAGGACAGGGAGCTCCTCTAGTTCCAATCGGTGATGAATTGCTATTTGCAGAATATGATTACTGTATCAATTTAGGCGGAATAGCTAATATATCTTATAAAGAAAATGAGATAAGAATAGCTTTTGACATTTGTCCTGTAAACATTGTTTTAAATAAATTTTCTATTGAACTTGGTAAAGCATATGATAAAAATGGAGACTTCGCTAAATCTGGAAAAGTTAATTCTAACTTATTAGAAAAACTTAACACATTAGAATACTATAAAAATGCTCCCCCTAAATCTTTAGGAATTGAATATATTGAGGCGGAAATATTTCCACTAATAAATGTTTATAAAATTTCATCTGAAGATAAATTAAGAACATTTGTTGAACATATTTCAATTCAAATTTCCAACTCTATAAAATCAACAAACAAAAAAGTATTATTAACTGGTGGTGGAACATTTAATTCTTTTTTAACTGAAAGAATTAAAGCAAATACTAATAACAATCTCATTCTAACTTCAAATCAAATTATAGACTTTAAAGAAGCTTTAATCTTTGCATTTTTGGGAGTTCTAAGATTAAGAAAAGAAACTAATTGTTTACACTCAGTAACTGGTGCAAGTCAAAACAATATTGGTGGTTGTATCTATCAGGCTTTTTAGTTACATTTGATTCTTAAATTTCAAAAAAATAATCCAACACTATATGCTTAAAGTTAAATCCGTACTCCTAACACTATTTTCATTTTTCATTCCATTCGTAACTTTCGCTCAAGAAAAAGTAGAAGTTGTTGAATTAACTATCGATCAAAAAATTGATGCTGCTTTTAGACCTATTGCAGATGCAGTAGGTAGTGTAGTATTCTTTTCAATAAATATTGGTGAAAGCTCAGTACCTATAGTATTATTTGTACTGATTGGTGGAGCGTTGTTTTTCACTCTATACTTCAAATTTGCAAATTTCACTCTAATAAAAACAGCTGTTAAAGTTGTAAAAGGAGATTACGATGAATTAGATGATCATGGTTCTGATGTTGCTCATGGAGATTCCACACCAGGTGGAGATATTAAAGAAACAATAAAAATTGAAGATACTGAAGGAGAGGTTACTCACTTTCAGGCATTAACTGCCGCGTTATCTGCTACAGTTGGTTTAGGAAATATTGCTGGTGTTGCAGTTGCAGTTTCTATTGGTGGACCAGGAGCAACTTTCTGGATGATTTTAGCTGGATTTTTAGGAATGGCTTCAAAATTCGTTGAATGTACTTTAGGTGTTAAATATAGAGAGGTTGATGAGGACGGAACTGTTCACGGTGGACCTATGTATTACCTTTCTAAAGGATTAAAAGATATGGGGATGGGAGGAGTTGGTAAAGTCTTAGCCATCTTTTTTGCTATTATGTGTGTTGGGGGATCTTTTGGTGGAGGAAATATGTTTCAAGCCAATCAAGCAGCAGCTCAACTAATAGGGAAATTAGGAATGGAAGGGGGAGCTTCAGGAGTAATAATTGGAGTTATTATGGCAATTATTGTAGGTGTTGTAATTATTGGAGGAATTAAAAGAATTGGTTCTGTAACAGAAAAAGTTGTCCCTTTTATGGCTGCAATATATGTAGGAACAGCTTTGATTATAATCTTTATGAATGTAAGTCTTGTTCCTGAAGCATTTGGATTAATATTTAGTGGTGCATTTAGCTCAAACGCTGCTTTAGGTGGTATTGTTGGTGTCTTAATTGTAGGTTTCCAGAGAGCAGCTTTCTCTAATGAAGCTGGAGTTGGATCAGCAGCTATAGCTCATGCCGCAGTAAAAACGAAATATCCTGCAAGTGAAGGTATTGTTGCTTTATTAGAACCACTTATTGATACTGTTTTAATTTGTACAATGACTGCTTTAGTTTTAATCATAACGAACATTGAAGGTGGATTTATCAACTATGGAGAATCTACAGTTGGAGGTATTGAATTGACTGGAACAGCATTTGATCTTGCACTTCCTGGTTCTTCTTGGATATTAATGTTTGCAGCAGTTTTATTTGCGATTTCAACAATGTTATCTTGGAGTTATTACGGACTGCAAGCTTGGAAATTTTTATTTGGAAAAGGAAAAGTAATTGATGTCGTTTACAAAGTAATCTTCTTGTTATTTATAATAATTGGTTCTTCAATTAGCTTAGGTGCTGTAATTGACTTTTCAGATGCAATGATTTTTGCCATGGTGTTTCCTAACGTAATTGGGTTAATTCTTCTTTCACCTAAAGTTAGAGATGAATTAAATACTTACAAAAGTAAAATCAAAGCTTTTAAAGCTGTTAAATAATATTTTAAAATGAATATTAGAGACTACTTTTCTTTTACTCGTGGAGAAAAAAGAGGCACAGTAGTTTTACTATTAATTATCGTTGCTTTAATTGTAGCTAATTTTTCAGTTGATTTATTCAAATCAGAACATCAAACAGACTTCTCTGAATTTGAGCTAGCAATAAATGCGTTTGAAAAAGAAATTGATACAAGACAAAATTCAACAAAGAAAGAAGTTTTAACAATTGAACTTTTCGACTTTAATCCGAACACCGTTTCTGATGAAATATGGAAACGATTAGGGTTTAAGAATTGGCAAATTAAAACCATTAACAATTACAAATCTAAAGGTGGTAATTGGAAAACAAAAAATGATGTTTCTAAAATTTACGGTTTAGAAGAATCTCATTTTGAGCAACTCAAACCATTTATTCTTTTACCAGATAAATTCAAGAAAAAGGATAAATCCTACCCAAAGAAAGAGCAAATAAAAGTCGACTATTTTAAGTTTGATCCAAATACTATTTCTAAAAGAAATTGGAAACAATTAGGATTTAAAGATTGGCAAATAAAAACTATTTTTAATTATAAATCTCAAGGAGGAAAATGGAAATCGAAAGCCGATGTTAAGAAAATTTATGGATTAGATGAATCTGATTACAACAAACTAGAACCTTATATCCTACTCCCAGAAAAAGCAATAAAAAAAGAATACAAAACAATTAAGAAAAAATACTCTAAAAAAATAGATATCAACACAGCAGATGCAAAAGAACTAACCAAATTAAAAGGTATATTTTCAGAAAAGTATGCTGCAATTATAATCAAACACAGAGATAAAATTGGAG
>CAJWVX010000222.1 GCA_913048175.1 uncultured Flavobacteriales bacterium
CCAAAAGCCCATAACAAAACCTAAACTGCATTAAAACGCAGTTTAGCCAAACGTTATAACCAATTAAAATTACCCCCGAAAATTACTATTTTCCGAACATCTTTGAATACAGGTAAGTCTTAATATAATGCCATAACATGTGTTCTTAATATAAAATGGAGGGCAACGCCCTCCATTTTTAAAAAATTACCGCTACGCGGTAAATCACCCGCTTTAAAAAATAGTTAAACTGATAAATAGTTAAAAAGCCCGAACAGCCCGAACATAGTTTGCGCTGCCCTTAGCGTTGCCGTTCTGGCTAACAACAATGAAATTCTGCCCCCACGCAAGATTGTTACTGCCCTCCGTAGAACTCCAATAGTAGTTAAGAGCAAAACCGCCAACATTTCCTAATCCTAAAGCGTTTCCTGGACCAATGTTTTGATGCATTAAATACAATTCATCCCTTGATGGTAAAAACCAGTCTGTATAGCCCGATAATACTAGATTCGCGCAAATATCTGCAGCTGTTCCAAATGTAGAGCATCCTGCTTCAATATCAATTGTGTTTTGATTTCCAGTGCCTATTACTATCCCATCTGCTCCTGAAATAGTAGTTCCATAACAGCCCCATGGAGCGCTGGCAGATTGGTTTGTAGGCGCTGCAATCAAACCTCCGCCTAATCCATCTAAATAAAAGATAAACCCACCTTGATAGCTATCGCCAATTGCAAGAGCAGCTGAAGCTAGAGTTATAAAACTAAGCTCATTACCATAGGCAGTTCCTGCACTGTTGGTTGCATAAGCGCGTAAGTAATATGTGGTACTTGCTGTTAATCCTGAGAGGTTACTAGTAAAAATCCCCGTACCGTTTCCATCATTGGTAATATTGTCAGCAGTCGTTGGGTTAGTATTGATGCTATAACATACTCCTCTTGTTGTTATATTCGCTCCGCCATCGTCAATTATGTTTCCTCCTGAGGTTGCACTTATATTTATTAAGCTGCTCACAGCCGAAGTAGTTAAAGTTGCCAACTGAACAGGGGCATTCGCAGCACTAATTCCAGGTATAATTACAAAACCTCCGTTTTGCAGATACAAGGTGTCTCCTGCTGCAGAAACTGATAAGTTTTGCAGTTCATTGGTAGCATCCGCATCGGCATCGTTAACACTTACAGTTCCTCCTCCATCACTCAATGTAACATCGCTTCCTGTTTGAGACAAAGTTTGAGCAATTCCCACTCCATCATTTCCTGCTAGACCTTGAGCTCCTGTTGCACCTGCTGGGCCTGTTGCTCCAGTTAAACCGATTGATCCTTGTGAACCTGTTGCACCAATGGCTCCTGCTGGGCCTTGAGGGCCAATTGGTCCTGCACCATTTCCAGAAGTTTTAGCATACAGTGCATATGGCACACTCATCAACTGACTTGTGCCCATTACTGTGTAACTTGTTCCACCTGTTACATCAACTGCTGTTTCTATAAAGTAAGGTCCGTTTGCCCAATCAATTGTTGTGAAATCATCTGTTGTTGTTCCTGTTCCTATTTCAAGGTTTACTAATCCATAACTATTTGTTGTTGGAGCAAATGTTTCCGTGTAAACGGTTGTTCCTCCAATAGAACCTTGTTGAATGGTCATTTGCATGCCAACAGCTTGGTTGTTTAAGATAAGGTTACCAGCATCTCTAACTACTGCTTGGTATTTAAACCCTTCTGGTGATTGTCCAAAAGAGCTTAGGGAGAGTGTTGCTATCGCAACGATTGATAATATTAATTTCTTCATCTTATTGTTGTTTGATTAGTTTAAATGTCTTTAGATTTTCTGTTTGGTTATTCAACGTCAATGAATAGTTCCCTGGAGCTAACTGACTTACTTGAATAGGTGTTTGCTCAGCGGAAAGAATATTCTGCATTACGAGTTTCCCTTGTGCATCATACAGCGTGTAAGTCACATTCTTGAACGTGCTTGTTCTGATGTTTAGTACTTCTGATGTTGGGTTGGGGAAAATGATAGCTTCGTAACTCGGAGCATGATCCTCCAGTCCAACAAAGTTCCAATTGGTTTGATGAAAACCTTGCGTAAGATCGTTAGTTCCATCGGTTCCTGTGTTTATAATCACTTCGCCTATTGTAAAGTCGATGTTACCACTTGCGTTGGTGTAAGAATCTCCTTGAGTGGATACAATCTCTTGTGCTGTAAGAGAAATAGTAGCAAATAGTGAAAATAGTAAGAATGCAGTTTTTTTCATAATCATAAAGTCTTAATTTATATTCGCTTGCAAATTTAGAGAATGAAAATGAATATGTAAATACGCTAAAGAGCGTGTTTTAAAGAAGGGGAGTTAATTGAAAAAGCATTCATATTTTAAGCAATCCGCGAAATGCTTAATTTCAAGTTTACGCCAAATTCGATTTCGATGAGTTCGGATGGTATTCTAAGAAATATCCATTTTATCAGCTATCTGCTCATTAGTATCCCCTTTGATAATAAATTTAAGCGTTTCTTTTTCTCTAGGTGTTAAGGAAGAATATTTTTCAACATTATTCTTTAGAAAATAATTTTGTTGTATAATGGTTTTAAATGAATTAATAGGGCTAGTAAAATTAGAAGCTTCATCTTTAAGCTAAAAAATTACTTTTCCTTTGTCATCAGTTCCTTTATAAGTGATTGCCAGCCTCTCATCTTCTGTGTTAGAATCTTTAATGTTGAATTTTTCACTCAACCAATTTCTAGCTTCTATTTCAGTTGCAAAATGCTTTGGTTTAAAGCCATTAAGACTAGACTCGTTAATATGTCCCTTACTTCAATTAAAGCCAATACATCGTGCCCAACAGCAAATGCGACCTGATCAAAACCATCTTGTCCTTTAGCAATAAAAGCAGATTTATATATTGATGAAGCAAACATTTCCAACAATTATCTCGATTTAACATTCTTAGAAAATGAAAAGTACGAGCCACAACACAATCCATATTACATATGGATTTTAGAGGTTTTTTAGAGAACCAAGTTACCCACTGAAACCGCCAAATTTACAATTTGGCTTTACAACAACAAAAAGGTAAAAAAAAAATTGTAAATTTGCCTCAGAGCAAACCGAGAGCACAGTACTTCCTAATGCCTACAAAAACATACAGTTAACGTTGTAGCCAATTACAAAAACTATATGAACAGAAAAGAATTAGAGTTGCAAACTGAAGATATTCTAAAGCAAGTATGCAATTATTTCGAGTTTTATAGAGATAAAATGGACTTTGGCGCTTTTAATAAAAAAAATGTAGATACGATATTTAGTATAAATCGAGTTCAATTAAGAACTCAAGGCATTTATGAAAACCAATTCGAATTTTCAATTGGAGGTAATGTTACAATTTTAGAAATTGAAAATTTGTGGAAAGATTTATATTATCAAACTCGACCAAAATCTGAATTTACAGAACTTTTAAAAGAGGTAATCCCTACTACATATTCTATAAAATATGATATAGCGAAAATTTCAAACAAATTTCCAGAAAACGTCAAACAAACTGGCTGGTTAAATTTTGATATTAGTGATAAAGGATTGAAAAAATTTAAAGAAATAATAACTTACGTAATTAGCCATTTATTACTTCCTGAATTTAAAAATCTTAAAAGAATAAATGAACTCGACATTGATGTGAATGGCACTGTAGAATTAGATAATAAACAAAAATGGTTTTATTTATCGTATATTAATAATTGCCAAACTCGCTGGAAACGAACTTTTTGAAGACATTGTAAAATACCACCGACAGGGGTATAATGAATATATAGAAATATCAAAACAGAAAGGGTACGAACATTTTGCGAACATACCCAAGATTGTTGAAGAAATATACACAAGAATAAAAAGGCTATAACACTGTATATAGCAAATAGGTACTGTGTTAAAAAACAAGTATATTCATTAAAAAAATAAG
>CAJWVX010000223.1 GCA_913048175.1 uncultured Flavobacteriales bacterium
TTTAAATGATCTTGTGCATAATTATAGCTACCAAGAAGGTATTAATAACGGAGATGCTAATAATGGGCAAAATACAGCCATAACTGAGATTACATTCGATTATAAGTTTCCAGCATTGGGAGCGAGTTTTAATAATAGTTTTGTTTTACGAGTTATGGACCAAGATAATAATGCATTTATAAGTTTAACTAGCGCTGATAGATATGATATAAATAAGATAGCAAGACTTCACGATAGTGAAAACAATACAACTTTATTTATTTTTAATAATATCAAATCGATGTTTACCGATAATTTGGGAGCTGTCATTAATACAGTCCGAACTGATTATTCGGACATTCCAGTAATTTCAGGATCAGTTTCTAATATTAATGGGGCTTATGACGAATTTATACTTAGGGACGGAGAATCGGGTCAAGAGATACATCCTTTGTATAATGAGTTACATCAAAATTATTCAGCTTTAAATTCACCTTCAATGTTTAACGACGATACTAATTTTTTAAGATGTGATGATATGTCTTCAGATGCTGATAAACTTTTTGTCAATGCGAATGGCTTTCCTTGGGTGTTAACAGACTTGCCTACTGACTTACCTTGGCCAAAAGAAGGTGTTTCAATTTTAGAAGCGTATCCTAATTTTGATGATTTTGTAACTTCAGATCCTTCTTTAGATTGGTATTCAAATATTAATGGAAATAGGGTAGAAGATAAAATAATAGAACATTAGTAGGTTTGATAATCAGTTTGTTAGTTCGTTTTTTGAAATTTATATCTCTATTTAGAAATGTCAATGATAGTTTAATTACAAAAAAGAATTGATAGATAAATGTGTGTTACAATATAATAATGAAAGTGATGAGGTTTTAGTTGAAAAACTTAAAGAATCTTAAGTACTAATTTTAAAAATTAATTAAATATGAAAAATTTTGTAAATAGTCTTTGTCTAATTAGCTTCTCATTGATTTTCTTTTCTTCTTGTGACGTGATTCCTGATGTTGAACAGATTGATTCTGTGCAAGTAGATGAGAGAATTAAGACCTTAGAAATACCTGAAGGATTTGACTTCAGTACGTCTCATGAGGTTACAATTAATATCATTGATAATTCAAACTATGTCACATACGATGTCTTTGCATTTACCGATGAATTAGTTGATGCAGGAACTGAAACTTTTGAAAACGAATCAGGTGAAATAGTTACTGAGGTTGTATATAAATCAGCTTTGATGGACAAATTACTTTTTTCAGGTGTTCCAAACAATGGAGTGTTAAATCAAACAATTAACTTACCTAAGTTTTATACTAAAGTATATGTAAGAAGAAATGAAAATTTAAAATATACTTCATCCATTGAGAATATTGTGAGTGGAGAGGTTTCCTATACTTATGGTTCTTCGGCCAAAGGTGTGGCAAAATCTAAATCATTTGTAACAGTAACGGATTATTTATATTGTGTTAATGGATCTGCGCAATTATTTCAAGTAGATCCTTTAACAGGTGATCTTACAGATTTGTCTACGATGCCTATGGGGAGTTATACTTGTGCTATTGATCAAGAAAATAAAGTATTGTATTCAATTGGTAGAAACAATCCATATCCATTGATGAAATATTCTATTACGAATGATACATGGGAAACTGTCGCAAATCTTGGAATAGGAGGTCCGCGGTTAGATTATAACGTAGCAGATGGTTTATTATACTTTTCTACTAAAGATAAACTGTATACTTTTAATCCTTCTACAGGTGCTAAAGAAGGGACATGGAATATTATTGATCTTGATTCAGATAGTGGAGGTGATTTAGCTTTTGCTGATGATGGAACCTTATATTTATGCTCTTTTTCAGGTCTGTATAGGCTAGAGTTGGATGGAAACGGTGATTACCATAGTACAAGGGTAAGTGCAGATGGTTTGCCTTTTATGCCAACATCAATGACCTTTGATTCTAATCAAGAATTATGGCTAGCAGATAATACAAGTAGCTCCAATTTAATAATTATGGATACACAAACAGGCGGTTGGCAATATAATTATGGAGTAAATGCTTCTAATAATACAAACTTTGGAAGAGTAATAAACGATTTAACAACTTTTAGAGTGTTTTCTGATGATGTGGATACTGTAGATACAGATGGGGATGGTATTTTAGATCAAGATGATGCCTTTCCAGAGGATCCAGAAGCAGCCTTTGAACTCTTTACTCCTAGTAAATATGGAAAAGGTACAATTTCTTTCGAAGATTTATGGCCATCAACGGGTGATTACGATTTTAATGATGCTGCCTTAAGTTATCAAGCGATAGCGATCTTAAATGCAAACAATTTAGCAGTGCGTTTAGACTTTATTTGTAATATCAAAGCAAATGGGGCTGGGCATACCAATGGTATTGGATTTCAAATGGACGGTTTAGTTCCTTCTCAAATTGAAAGTGTTTCTGGTCCAGTGTTGAATCAGGATTTTATTAACGTAAACGCTAATGGTACCGAGGCTAATCAAGAGAAAACTGTTATTATCTTAGCAGATGATGTAGATAATATTTTAGGCGAAACAACGATTTCGGTTAGCTTTGTAACGCCAATAAGTACAGCTGATTTAGGTGTTGCTCCTTTCAATCCATTCTTGATTGTAAATAAAGAAAGAGAAAAAGAAATTCATTTACCATATAAGAGTGTCACAAGTTTAGGGACGGAAAGCATCGAATTTAACGGAGTTAATAAAGATGCTGATGGTAATTTCATCTCTGATAACGGGTACCCTTGGGTAATAAGCATCGTTCATGATTTTAAAGTTCCAAATGAAAAAATAGATATTACAGATGCTTATAACTTCTTTAGCACTTGGGCTGAATCAGGAGGTGTAGATTATCAAGACTGGTATACAGACAGATCTGGTCATCGTAATACTAATAAAATTCAAAACTAAGGACTAAATAATAATAATTAAATTTTCAATGACCTTAAATGCAATGCCTCGTTGGAAACTCCGAGGTGTTTTTGTTAGGTTTTTATAGTAAGTCTAATAAAATCTCATGCTTTTTTCGAATTTTCTTGACTCAGTCTATTTATGATTTTTAATTATTAAATAATCTTATTTATTGTCTTAGGAAAAAAGGTTTTCATCGATAGAAACAAGTGTTTCATCTCACCATTGTATTAATTGTTTTTGCAAGTTATAAATTGTACAAAACTATAGAATTCACTTATGAAATTAGGAATAATCCTCCCTTGTTATAATATTGAACAAAAAATAAACCTGTCTAATTTGCTTACTATTATAAGTATAAATAAAGATGCGCATTTTTGTTTTGTGAATAATGGAAGTTCTGATAATAGCCTTAGAGTTTTAGAATATTTAAATAAAGAATCTGAAATAGAGATTAGTGTTTTAGATATTAAAAAGAAGAAGAAAAAAAAGTCGGGTGTTATTCGTGCAGGAGAAAGGTTTTTAAAGTCGAATAAGGATCTGGATTATGTGCAGTCAGTTTGTTTAGATTTTAGCTTAAAACTTGAAGCGATGAATCGGTTTTTTGAAAAAGAAATTAAACAGAACAAAGAATTTAGAAAATGACCACAAAAAATTTGTTAATTTAGAAGTATCTAGCTTTCACCATTCAAATTTTAACCCATCAAATGACTATAGGTTGTATTCTAATTGAATTACAAAAGAACTTCCATCCCATACATAAACCTTGTTTTATTCAATTTGTCTGATATGCTCATAGGCCGTTTTATCGACATATTAGTTCTTAAATTTCACCTTTAACCAAGGTAAGTTTATGTGCAAAACTTCTGTATTTGATGATCCTGTAAATATACAGGAAGATTATATGATTGAAGATATTCTTCAAAGAGC
>CAJWVX010000224.1 GCA_913048175.1 uncultured Flavobacteriales bacterium
TTGGAGTTGTGGAATGAGGTATGAATGGAGCAAGCTGCAATTTGCTAGGATTAATTATACTCCAAATTAGTTTTATACCTATGGATACATATCGAACAATTACATAGGATATGTGACTCCTAAGTTATAATACAACCTTCGAACTTTCATTCTCCAACTTATACCAACAGATATCCATGTTTTACTATCTCCAACAATTAAAATATTATCGTTTGAATGTATTGGCTTTACTCCAGCTGAAGTAATATTACCATCAAACTTCAATAATAAATAAGGATCTACTATTGGACAACTAGGACAGTCATCTTCATCTAAATCAAAAATATTCTTATCTTCTTTAGTGTTGAACTGCTCTTTCTTTTGCTTTAATAATTCAAACAAATCTATCAATCCTATTCTATCAGTAATAAAATCTAAATCGTAAATATCTTTTTTAGCTGCACGACTAGAACCACTTATTAACTTAAATAAACCTATATCTTTGGTAGTTACCAATCTTATATCATTAATGACTTCGATAGGTTCTGTCATTTTCATATTCTGAATAATTTCTACCTTAATCATTGTACCACAAGGTTTGGTTACCCAAAAGCGTAAATATGTATGTTGCTCACTTTCTTTATCAAAAGGATATTCTAAGCCTGTAATATTTTCTTTACCATAAAACTGTATCGTTTCTTTTTCTATGGTTTCAAAATGTTTTACACCAATAATTACAGGACAAAATAAATCTATATCTTGTGATGCACGATGGTTGTAGCGAAAAGCTAAATTTGTACCTCCTGCTAATGCAAACAGAGATAAACTTTGGAAAGATTGTACTTCTTTAATTGTTTCTAAAAGAACTGGTGTTACCGCTAACTGCATAGAATTTAGAACTTATAACGTAAAAACTCAGGCATATTGTAACGCTCTGATACCATTCTACATACATTATTACTAATGCGTTCTTTGGTATTTTTTAATGTGTTATAAATTTCTATAACAGTGTAAGTGTCTTCTAATAGTGTAATATCTTTTATAAATGTTTCTTTAGTAGTAACCAATACAGCTCTTGGAATAATAATATCCTTATCTTTTTTAGAAGATAATTTATTACTATCCATATCCCAAAACACGTGTTTTGGTAATACATTAGCTATGTTACTAATTGTTTTCATTTAATCTAAATACTTACATTATGTGTACAAAGATATTAAATAGTATTTACTTAACACGTACTATTCGTAAGTAATACAACTTATAACAAGTAAGTTAACTTACAATGTTTGCTTTATCAAGCTCATTAAGTATTCTAAATCTTTAGTATCAGAAACTACTACTTCATAATCTCCATTACCCCAATGACCTGTATTAGAAACATCTCTCATAATTCCTTTAGGGTCGTCTAATTTACCTTTTGCAAGGTTGATAAATAGCTTTAATCCTTTTTTTAGTATCACAATGTCACAAAGGTTTTTATCCTTCTTAAAAGCTACATATAGTTTGTTTGCTTTCACGTCTATATCATCTGCTAAGTTTAAAATAGCTTCTTTATACGTTTCATATAGTTCTATGATACTTTCTGGCTTGTTAACTAAATGTTCTTCTTCAGTATATACTTTTATCTCTTTGGTAACAGATGCTAATTGTGAGTTAGAAGCTGTTATTGGCTTTATACTTTCTGCCGATTTACTTTTCTTTACAGGATTGATACTTATTAAATTATTCTCGTATCTTTTTACCTCCCATAATTCAATAGCTATATCTTTAAAGTTGGTCGCTGTTTTTTGATTTTCCGTAAAACTAGGAGACACAAAAACGACTCTTGTTTGACTCCAATCTACATCTGTACGTTTTAAATTCTGCTTTAAAGTTTCATTATACTCTACAATAAAATCTGCTTTATTTTCAAGCATTAAACTTAAATATGTAAATCCCTGATCTACTACACTACTATTTTTACTTCTTTTATATTCAATTATAATGAATGCATTTGACTGTGTATCGTAAGCTAATGTATCTATACGTTTGTTTTTAATAGAGAACTCAGATTTCACTAATTGTAAATTCATCAATTCATTTAAATTATTCTCAAAAAGGGATTGAATTTCTCTTTCTAATTTAAATGGCTTCTCTTTAATTTTGGAAATACTTGACTTTTGGCAACTATATAAAATCATAATTATTTTTTATCTTAACAATATAAATAGTATTTAATCCTAACATCATCTAAAATATACTTTCTCCACTTTTTTTCAAAAGTTATAGATTTATCATTATCACCATCATAAGGTTTTCCGTATTTTTTAAATCCATTTTCCTTTAAAAAATTCTGACTACTTTTAATAGCAGTAGTTGAAAAAATTATACCATTTCTTGATTGCATTTTTCTAAGCAATTCTTTTTTCAATTCTTTACTAATTCCATTTCGTCTAAATTTTTCTTCTGTAAATGAATATCCAATTTCAAAGTTTAAATTTTCAAATTTTCTATCTAGTTTAGATTTGAATATAATTCCATTAACGTAATCTTCATTAGGTTTTTTAATTGAAGATGTTGCGATTAATTTGTTTCCTAAATAGCAAAAAGCCAAAAGCTCACAATTTTTTATTCTACCAAATAATCCTAGTAACATCACTTTACCTCCTTTTTCCACTAACTGATGAAAACTTAATAATTCTTTCTCTGAACAGTAATGTGGTTCTTTTATTTCTAGTTTGCATTTATTTAGAACTGCTGAATCCATTATTTGTTCATTTATGTATTATTCTTTTTTGAAATTTCTGCTAACGATTTTGGCTATGATAAGTTGTGATTGGTAATTTTGAAATCAGCGTTTTGGCGAACCGAACCGACCAGTATTTGAGCCAAAACAGTCTGAGTGTTTTAAAATTACTTTCCTTGAGCTTTCATAGTATTTATTAAACGACAATTTAAAACTAAAATATCAAATTTCAGCAGGAGCGAAGCAATTTATTATAGCCGGTGTTTGGGCATAGTTTTTAGACTACTAAATTCATATCTATTAAATATCCACTATTTTTTAATTCTTTGGAAAGGTTTAGTTTCCATTCTCCAATAGTTGGTATATAAACAACTCCCGAAATATCATTTGGTTTTTCGATATTTCCTTTGACAAGAGCACATACATTTCTTCTCCCAATTTTTCCCATTAGATAACCGTGTTCAAATACAACATTTTGTCTAGCTCTATTTTGTAAATTTGGATTCTCATCATTTTCTCCCCCTATATCACAAGCAGTATATAAAACAATACCAAATCCAACACTTGAATAATTTTCTATTTTCTCAATTATTGTATTGCCAGAACTTGCTTGTTCGTGAAGGATAATTGCTTCAAGACCTAGTTTCTCGATAAATCTAGCAACTTGATTTTTTAATAAATCATCGTGACCGTGTACAATAAAAACTTTCGTTAAATCAAGTTCTTTAGTTGAGATTTGTGATTTATTACCTTTTGGCTTTATCCTTAAACAAGCTGATAAAGCACTAACAATTGTAATTATTTCTCTTTCAAAATCCTCCTTTTCATAGCCGTTTAAATGGGTAATGTTGATTCTCTCATAAATTTTCCAAGGCGCACTTTCTTTTCCATAGTTAGTCAAAATTAAATCTTCACATTCTGCCATCCAAGATTGCATTTCCACGCCAGCTTTAGTGAAAGTTCCATATTCAACTGTATAACTGTTATTGTGAAAATTATGTTGATTAGCTTCTTTTATTAATTCTTCAATTCTATCTTTCATTCTTTTTTTCCTAATTATGCCCAACAAGTGGATAAAGTCCATAGTGTACTTTATCCAGCTTATAGATTTATTTCAAATTTAACATTTCTATTGGATTTTTAA
>CAJWVX010000225.1 GCA_913048175.1 uncultured Flavobacteriales bacterium
AATTTATTTAGTTGTACTTAGTAATACTGAAACAAATGAGCAAACTGTTAAAAAGCTGGTTATCCAACAATAAGTCTTTTTAAGTAAGGAATTAAACTCTTCTCAATACAATTTATCCTTTTTATCTTCGTATGTAGTGAAAATATCATTTGAACTATGGAAAAGTTAATTAATTACGGAAGAATATATTTAAAATTCATACTTCTAATATCGAGTGTAGTAACTATCGCGCACATATCTATTGCTCAATCTATTATTGTTCCTAACCCAATATTTAAATCTTATTTAGTTACTAATGGCTTAATTAATTTGAATGGGGATGCTGAGATTCAAATTTCTGAGGCAATCGCTTTCAATGGTAGTATAGATGTTTCAAGCCAAAGTATAGATGATTTAACCGGAATTGAAGAATTTATTAACTTAAAGGGTTTAGATTGTTCCGGTAACAACTTGGACACTTTGGAGCTATTTAATAACATTTCTCTAGAAAGTATTAATTGTAGTGGTAATGAATTGATCTTATTGAATGTTGGAATTAACCCATCTCTTATTACCTTATATTCGGGCTCTAACTTATTAACTGATTTAGATGTTACAGGTTGCTCTGCTCTTAATATACTAGCCTGTAGTTACAATCAATTAAATACACTAGATTTAACCGGGAATTCAGTTCTTTTTGGTTTGGGTGCTAATAATAATCAATTGTCAGCCTTAGATTTATCAAATAATCTTAATCTTAACTCACTACAATGTGCTTATAATCAATTGTCGAGTTTGAATATTAGTAATAATGTTAATCTAGATAATTTGAATAGTTCTTTTAATCAATTAACGAGCATTGATGTGTCTAATAATTTGACACTAAAAACCTTGAGGGTGATGAAGAACTTGTTAACAAACATTGATCTTAGTGTAAATTTAGAATTAACCTCTTTATTTGTATATAGTAATTTGCTAACTACTATTGATATAAGTAATAATGTTGATCTAATTAGTCTTGATTGTGATTCTAACACGTTAACATCTATAGATGTTTCTAATAATTTAAATTTACTTGAATTGAGTTGTAGTAAGAACTTATTAACTACAATAGATGTTTCTAATAACTTAAATTTAGTTAATTTAAATTGTGGTAGTAATCAGTTTACTAGTATAGATTTAAGTAATAATACTGATCTAGAGAATTTAAATATTGACTCTAATCAATTGGTGTCTTTAGATTTGAATAACAATTCAAACCTTTTTAGATTGAGTTGTAATCATAATTTACTGACTGTATTGGATGTTAGTAATAAGTTAGATTTAGATTATTTGTATTGTAGCTATAATCAACTTACTTTAATTGATTTTACAAATATAACTGGCATGCAAACACTTGCTTGTGATCATAATAATTTAACAAATTTAAATTTAACGTCAATATATCCTTTATATGATATTAGATGTAATGATAATGAATTGAATTCTTTGGATTTAAGTAATACATTGTATTTTAGATTGTTAATCCAAAATAATCAATTGAATTGTTTGAATTTAGTGAATGGACATCCATATTCGGTGCTCATAATTAATTTATCAGATAATCCCAACCTTAGATGTGTTGAAGTGGATGATGTTCTTTATTCAGATACAAATTGGATAGATAAGGAATCTTTTACTGAATATAATACAACCTGTAATAATCAGTGTGTTACTTCTGTTACTGAAGATGATAAAAAAAACTCAAATATTACAGTTTTCCCCAACCCAACAACTGGTATTATTCAAATAGATAGTAAAGAAGTTATAGAAAAAGTAATTGTTAGAAATGTTTTAGGAGAGATTATAAAAGAGTCTAAATCAACTAAAATTGATATTTATAACCAAGCAAATGGAATTTATTTTGTTGAGATAATTACCATTAAAGGTAAGCTATCTAAAAAAGTAATTTTGTTGAGGTAATATTTTACCCAAAGGGTTTTGTCTTGAAAAACAAACGTTGTGCTTGAGCTTACAGCGAAAAGAGAAGTGTTTGTTTTGAAAAGCTACGCAATATAGTGCGAAGGCACGTTACTTTTTTTTTGTTTAACGTACTGGCTAAACTGCGTTTTAATGCAGTTTAGTTATGTACATTAATCTGTTTTAACAAATTTAACAGACTCATTATCTATCCTGATAATGTAAATGTTTGGAGATAGCGATGAAATGTCAAGAGCTTCAATTTGTCCATTTAACGTTCCAGAGACTATTTTTTCTCCTAAAAGATTAATAATACTGAATGCTTGCTTTACGTGATTTTTACTCTTAATAATAAGTTGATTGCTAGCTGGGTTTGGATAAATGACAAAGTTGTTTTCATTTTCAGTAAACTCATCTACAGAAGTTAGTAGATAGTCTTTCTTATATATCCAAGCCATGTTTGTTGAGGTATTACTATTTGGATCAAAACCACCAAAATAAAGTGCATCTTCATTTGAAAATGGAGATGACGCATAGCACCTGTTGGCAACTAAAGAAGTGTCATTTGTGCCGATAGTTCCATTTATTTCTTCTATTGAATACATCCCATTAGAACCTCGTTTAGCAAATAAACCGCCTTTATAATAACCGTTCCATGTTGGGTGACCACCTCCAGATATACTTGCTTCAAAGCCTACTAAATGAAAAGTGTCAGAATTTATAGGGTCAATATATTTGTAAAACTCATTGTATGCTCCAAGTATATAATTTGCACTTGCCCCTGGTAAAAAACTCCCTATCAATACCGATAATTTAGTTTCATAAATACGATTAAAGCCTCCAGTACCATCAGGATCGAGTCGATAAATGATTCCTTGAGATTGACCATCGGGGCACCACATCAAAAGGAAGGCATCATCAATTCCATTGGGGTTATCGATTGTTGTTAAACCTCTAATTCCACCAACAGCAGAATTGATTGTAGCGCCAAGATCATTAAAGTCATGGTCTATGACATAACTTGGTGAAATTCCGTCAATACGTCTATAGAGTTTACTCCCAGATGAAAAATGGAGTGCGCCATTTGCGACTTCAATTCCTAAAGGTCTAATACTCAATGGTCCAAATTCTGCTGTCGAAATCCAATCGATTTTTCCAGGATTTGCCGGATTGTATTTCCCTTTATAAATCCCTTGGGTTCCAACAGTAGCAAATACATATTCTAAACCAGTTTGCTGGTCTACATGTATTTCAATATCTCTTATGGAATAGTTTTCCCCACCAGAGGTACTTCCTTGCACAATTTGACTTTCTCCCCAAGTACCATTTGCATCATTTCGGACAAAACTCTTTACCGTAAATGTATTAGTTACAAAATTTCGTGTGTAACCTGCGCATATCAAAACGGTATCTGGCAATGAGAGTAAGTTACCAAATTGATCTTTTGTAAAAATTATTTGTTTAAGAATTTCAGGGCGAAGATAACTTGCACCAAGAAAAAAATCTTCCTGCCAATTTGCTAAAGGATTATCCAACCGGTTAACTTGGCCCCAGCCAATGTTACTGTTAGAACCTCCATACCAAATATTGTTAGCATTTTCCCAGTAACCAACAGATGCGAATAACATATTCTTATGTCCAATTAGCTGCAAAAATTCCGATCCACCTAGTAAGTTATTATTTGAGTCATAGCTTCCTGCTGTGAATGACTTACTCCATACTTGTGCATTTACGTTACAGAAAGTTGATATGAACAAAATTAAGACGAAACTGAAAAAGGTCTTTTTCATAATTAAATATTTATTTTACTTGTTTACCGTTTAACTTTAAGTCTACCCTACTTTTATACTTGATTTATTAATTAAGTATCCTGTTTTAAAACACAATATAGAATAAAAAAAAGCATC
>CAJWVX010000226.1 GCA_913048175.1 uncultured Flavobacteriales bacterium
CAGCCAGTATTAGTAATGTACCTAGCGGTATTTACATATGTGTACTACAAATTATAAATGCGAATACATCCATTGTTAAGTCACATAAATTAAATTTTGTGAGATAATGACTTACAGATTCTCCCATTTCCCTAAATTATTGTGGGATGGGGGGATAATAACAAGTTATATAACCACACCTTTTGTTATAAGAAGGGTAAAAGACTCGAATGTCAAAAGGGTTTTAGAATTCAGATTTTGAAACAATTAATATCTCTTTAATAAAGAAGTTTGTCTTAAAAATTATGGATAAAAAACAAATAATAGTATTGCTATTAAAAATTTGTGCTTTTCTTGTGTTTGCAGGAAGAGCTTATCAATTTTATTTTTTCGGAGCTCCCTTTCGTGCTTTTTTTTGGGATGAAGCCCAATTGGCGCCTATTATTGAAAGCTTAAGCAATTACTCTTGGTATGAGTATGCAACGAGTTCAATAGTTAATTTATGGATACAGAACTTTATAAAAACATGTAGCTTTTTACTTCTATTAGTAGCTCATGTTTGTTTATTTTGGGACCAAATTAAGTCACATGTTTTAAAAAAAATAGCAGCATCTATTGGCCTTGTTATTTTATTGCTTTTAGGACTAAGTATGGTAAAAGGCCGAAGTTATGGCATCGTACAATTTTTTGAACTTAGTAGTCAGATTGCCATTTGTCTAGTGTTCTTTTTAAATAATGATATTTCAAAAATTGATGAAAAGAAACTTGTGTTTTGGCTTAAGGTAGCTGTTGCATTCACATTTATTTCGCATGGTGTTTTTGCAACGGGCTTATTTTACTTACCTGGTCACTTTATTGATATGACCATACAAATATTACATGTCAATGAAACGCAAGCAAAGTTGTTTTTAAATGTTGTGGGTGTTATAGATATTCTAGTATCCCTATTACTATTTATTCTCAAAGAAACTAAATATGTTTTGATGTACTTAATAGCCTGGGGGTTATTAACTGCCATGGCGAGATTGATATCTGGATTCAATCAAAATTTTATATTAGAATCATTTCACAATTACACTTATTTAGTAGTCTACCGTTTACCACATGGATTAATACCACTTATTATTTTCTTTTTTTTAACTAAAAATTCTTTAAAATTAGTAACTAATGAAAACAAAATTTCTAATTAAATACATAGTTTTTCTATGTGTTATTTATTGTAATGCGAATACAGATAAATACAGACTTATTATTAATAGTGATCCCTCAAGTACAATTACGATAGCTTGGAATCAAATATCAGGAACCAACCCTATTGTTTACTATGATACCATTGATTATGGTACGGATGAAGGACAGTATTCATTTTCTAAAACTGCTGACAGAACTAAGGACTACCGAGGTATGAATAGCCATTTTTCGAGAATATCAGGACTTGCACCTAATACGAATTACTATTTTTTTATAAAGGACAGTCAAAGTGAAACCCAACGATACTGGTTTAAAACAGCTCCCAGTGATAATAGCCGTTTGTCATTTATTGTAGGTGGTGATTCTCGTAACAATAGAACACCAAGAATAAATGCGAATAAGCTAGTTCATAAACTAAAACCACATGCAGTCTTTTTTGGTGGTGATATGACCGCAGGGGGTACTGATATTGAATGGCAAGACTGGTTTGATGATTGGCAATTAACGATAGCTCCAGATGGTAGGATGTTTCCAATTTTAGCCGCACGTGGTAACCATGAGAATAGTCAGATGATCTATAATTTTTTTGATACACCTAATATTAATTCTTATTACGCCATTACTTTTGGTGACAACTTGATTAGAGCCTATACATTAAACTCAGAAATTTCAGTTTTAGGAGATCAACTGATTTGGTTACAAAACGATCTATCTGCATCAAATAATATGATTTGGAAAATGGTACAATATCATAAACCAATGCGTCCACATTCATCTGGAAAATCTGAAGGTAATAGCCAGTATGATGCATGGGCACAACTTTTTTATGACGAGGATGTTAAACTGGTAGTAGACTGCGACTCCCACGTATCTAAAACCACATGGCCTATAAAACCATCTTCCGCTAACGGTAACGATGAGGGCTTCATAAGGGATGATATAAACGGGACTGTTTATACAGGTGAAGGCTGTTGGGGAGCACCTTTAAGACCCATTGATGACACTAAAAGTTGGACCAGAAACTCCGGCAGTTTTAATCAATTCAAACTCGTTTTTGTTGATGAAAATAAAATGGAACTTAGAACTATATTGGTTACTGATAATGCAAGTTCTGTTGATGAAGTTAGCAATACCGACTCTTTTACTTTGCCGGCAAATTTGGAGGTTTTCTCTCCTTCGACAGGTGAAGTAGTTCGTATAGCTAAAAATACAAGCAGTTGTCCCGTTGCAGATACAACTTGTGATGATGGCAATGCAAATACCACTATTGATGTGGAAGATGGGTATTGTAACTGTATTGGTATCCCATATTCAGACATTGTCAATTATCAAGTAAGTTCTGGAGATGATGATGCAGAGCAAGCAGAATCTGGAGGAGATGTCGATATAAGTAGTTCAGATTTAGAATTGGTTTTTGATGGTCATTTAAATCATAACAACCAAACAGTGGGTATAAAATTTAATGAAATACTGATTCCAAAAAATGCTAAAATCTTGTCAGCTTACATTCAGTTTACAGTGAAACAAGCAAGTTCTGAAGCCACATCTGTTTTTATAAAAGGTGAAAAAATTGCTAATAGTTTGACGTTTTCAGATACAGATTTTAATATTTCAAATAGAGCAACAACCGATAGTATTGTGAATTGGATGAATATTCCAGCTTGGTCAACTATTGACGATGCCACAGCTGATCAAAAAACTCCCGATTTAAAGGAGATTGTTCAGGAAATAGTAAATTTACAAGATTGGAAAACCTTAAATTCCATGTCCTTTATTTTTACTGGACAAGGGAAGCGATTGGCGAGATCTTATAATGGTTCTAATTCAAAAGCTCCCAAGCTTACTATTAGCTATGATCTGAGTTCACTTCCTGTTATTACCCCAGTAGATTATTTGGATGAATGTGAAGATCTAGTCGATTGGAACAATGGCTTGGTACTTAATAGTGCTGATAGAAAACAAGGAGTCGCATCTTTAGAATATACGGGATCTAGCACTCCAGAATTCTATAGGTCTTTTAGTACTCCATACGATTCAGGGGCAACAGTAAACAATGGAGTTCTTAATTTCTGGTACTATGTGTCCGATGTTTCTAAATTCAATAGCAGCAATCAGGTAGAGCTAGGTAGCGGTGGAACTTCAGATATAAATGAATATAAATGGAATTTAACAGGACTAGTAAATGGTTGGAATCAGATTGGTTTGAATATGAGCGATGCCGCTACAACCAATGGCGCACCCAATTTGAATGCGATCAATTGGTTCCGTATCTACCACAGTAAAAACGGTTCTGTAACCACACGAGTAGATGGTATTTACATCAGCAACGGAAGTGCTAGCGCTCCTATCGTTCCTATTTCTTATCAAGCAGAAGACGCAACTTTTAGTGGAGCTAAGATTGCTAGTAATCAAACAGGTTACAATGGAACAGGGTTTGTAGATTATAAAAACAGTTCCGCTGATTATATAGAATGGACAGTCAATGTGCCATCGGCCGGCACGTATGATTTGAGTTTTAGGTATGCGCTTCCATCAGGAAACAGACCTTTAGAGTTAAAAATTAATGGCACTACAGAGATAGCTTCCATGGACTTTATGGGAACTGGAGGTTGGACACAATGGGACACCGTAAGCA
>CAJWVX010000227.1 GCA_913048175.1 uncultured Flavobacteriales bacterium
AAATTGAAGCGCAAGTTTTAACTTTAGATAGAGAAGAAAGAAAAATGAGTTTAGGAGTTAAGCAATTAACTAAAGATCCATGGGAAGATATTGATACTAAATATGCTATCGATTCTAAGCATAAAGGAAAAGTAACTAACATCTCTGATTTCGGAGTATTTGTTGCTTTAGAAATGGGAGTTGATGGATTAATCCATATCTCTGATTTATCTTGGTCTAAGAAAATTAGTCACCCATCAGAAGTTACGAAAGTAGGTGATGAAATGGAAGTGGTAATCTTAGAAATTGATAGAGACAACAGAAGATTAAGTTTAGGTCACAAACAATTAGAAGACAACCCTTGGGATGTTTACGAAACTGTATTTGTTGAAGGATCAACTCAATCTGGAACGGTAACTGAAATTACTGCAAAAGGATTAACTATCGCTACTTTAGATCACGGTGTTGAAGGTATCATTACTAAAAGAAATGCTGAAAAAGAAGATGGTACATTCTTAAAAGTTGATGATAAAGTTGACTTTAAAGTAATTGAATTTAATAAAAATGCTAAGAAGATAGTTTTATCTCATACTAACATGTTTAAAGCGACTGAAGCTGAAGCAAGAGAAGAGAAGAAAACTAAAGCTAAAACAGCTTCTAAAGCTGTAGAGAAAATGAACAAAAATGTGGAAAAAACTACATTAGGTGATTTAGATGCTTTATCTGCTTTAAAAGCAGACTTAGAGAAAGGTGGGAAGTAAGATTCTTAACTTTTAAATAAAACAAAAAGCCTCGACAGAAATGTCGGGGCTTTTTTGTAATTATTATTTTGAGTTAAACTCTAATATAGGTATGGAAAATAAAAATCTACTTCTACCATTCTTAATTACCAATTTATATTAACTTTGATCTTTAATGAAGCAAAACGATCGAATAATATTAGATTCTACTCAATTTGATCTAACCATTAAAAGGCTAGCATATCAGCTTATTGAAAACCACAACGATTTCTCGAATACAATTATAATTGGTTTACAACCAAGAGGTACATTTTTGGCTGATAGAGTTGTAGCTGAGTTAAAAGCAATTGATTCAGCTTATAATGTGCAATCTGGAGCATTAGATGTTACTTTTCACAGAGATGATTATAGGAGGCAGGGAACCCCTTTAGTTCCTAGTAAAACAGAGATGAACTTTGATATAGAGGAAAAGAATGTGATTTTGGTTGATGACGTTTTATTTACAGGAAGAACAATAAGAGCAGGGTTAGATGCAATGTTGACTTTTGGAAGACCAAGTACAGTTGAGCTATTGGTTTTGATTAATAGACGGTATGAAAGACATCTACCTATACAAGCAGATTATATTGGTAAAAACATACATTCTATTGTTTCTGAACGAGCTAAAGTTAGTTGGGTAGATACAGATGGAGAGGATCAAGTAATTTTATATACGCCAGAAAATGAGTAAATTAAGTGTGAATCACCTCTTAGGAATCAGGTATCTTACTCCAGAAGATATTAATTTGATTTTTGAAACTGCGGATCATTTTAAACAAGTTATTAATCGTCCGATTAAAAAGGTACCTTCATTACGAGATATTACTATTGCTAACTTATTTTTTGAAAACTCTACAAGAACAAAACTTTCGTTTGAAATAGCAGAAAAAAGACTATCTGCTGATATATTAAACTTTTCATCTTCAAATTCTTCTGTAACCAAAGGAGAAACTTTAATAGATACCGTAAATAACATTCTATCAATGAAAGTGGACATGGTTGTTATGAGACATCCAAACCCTGGAGCAGCGGATTTTTTATCTAAACATGTTGATGCAAAAATAATTAATGCTGGTGATGGTGCCCATGAACATCCTACGCAAGCATTGTTAGATGCTTTTTCGATGAGAGAAAAGCATGGGGACTTAAATGGTAAAAATGTTGTTATAGTTGGAGATATACTTCATTCTAGAGTAGCCATATCAAATATCTTCTGCCTTAAGAAACTAGGAGCAAATGTTAAAGTTTGTGGGCCACTTACTCTAATGCCAAAGTACATTAGCTCTTTAGGAGTTGAAGTGGTTACAGATTTAAAGGAGGCTTTAAACTGGTGTGATGTTGCAATGATGTTGAGAATACAATTAGAAAGGCAAGATGCTAAAAACTTCCCATCATTGAGAGAGTATTCAATGCTTTATGGATTAGATAAAGAGTTGTTAGACTCTTTGGATAAAGAAGTTACTATAATGCACCCAGGGCCAATAAATAGAGGAGTAGAGATAACTTCGGATGTTGCAGATAGCAAACAATCAATAATATTAGAACAAGTACAAAATGGAGTAGCCATTAGAATGGCTGTTCTTTATTTATTAGCAGGAAAAATAGATTAATTAATTAGTGCTTAGTGTATTGTATTTATTACTAAACAAGTCACAAAATACAAACGGCTAGGTACCAAATACTAAATAAGAATGAAAGCAATTATTAAAACAGAAAAAGGAGATATGACCTTAGAGTTATATGCTAAAGATGCTCCAAAAACAGTAGAAAACTTTACTACTTTAATCAAAAAGGGATATTACAATGGATTAGCTTTTCATAGAGTTCTTCCTGATTTTGTAATTCAAGGTGGTTGTCCAGATGGAAATGGTGCTGGTGGACCAGGTTACTCAATCGATTGTGAATTAGATGGTGAAAACCAATATCATGATAGAGGAGTATTATCTATGGCCCATGCTGGAAGAAATACAGGAGGATCTCAATTCTTTATTTGTCACAGTAGAAACAATACAGCACATTTGGATGGAAACCATACTTGTTTTGGTAAAGTTATAGATGGATTAGATGTAATTGATCAGATTACAGAAGGAGATAAAATGATATGTGTAGAGGTTGTAGCTTAACATTATTTCAATACGACTTTAGAACCTTCAACAGTAATGTTGGAGGTTTTCTGTTTTTCTTAAGGTCTTGTTAACTCTATCCTTCCAGATAAATAAGGATTGGTTATGATGCCATCTTTCCATGTAATGTATGTGAAATTATAAAACCCTTCAGAGGTCACTTTTGGTGTGAGATAATATGATGCCGAATCTGGTGCAAAGATACCGTTCCATGTTGCATAAATAGGAGCTGGGTAAACTCTTCCTACAGCAGAATACTTGCTATCATAATAAATGTTTCCACAAGTATCTTCAACAATCATAAAACTCGAATCTGGCCTGAGTATTGAATTATTAGGAATATATTCAAAAGGCTGAAAGTGGTCATTATATCCATCTCCATTTGGTGTTAATATTACATAATGATACAAATAGGTAGTAGGAGAAGTGATAATAAGCACTGAGTCCTTAGGGAAATTACCATTTATTTCGTCTGTTACTGTAAAGTTATAAGTTGGAGGAGGAGTACAATTAGTTAAGACAGTAGGGGCAAAAATAATTAGTTGATCTTCATTGTCTTTGGTGCAGGCTATAATTAAAAGTAAAGAGATAAGTAATATAGATATTGTTTTGTTTCATTGGTTAAATTTATTTTAAGACTTCCTTTATAATCTTATTGATATTATTAACTGTTGTATAACCATTAGATAATTGAGTGAAAGATCCGTTATGTTTTAAAATAAGTGAAGGAAAACCTTTTACTCCAAACTGTCCTGATAATTGGAAATCAGCTTTCGTTCTTGTTTTTATTTCTTCAGAATTAAAGAACCTTTCAAAAGCATTTAGGTCTAAAT
>CAJWVX010000228.1 GCA_913048175.1 uncultured Flavobacteriales bacterium
TATTCAATCATTCTCATTTTCCCCATATTCTATCACAGTAGTTTCAATATTATTGATAACAGAATCATTAATACATTTTACATTTAAAGTACATTCTTTCTTTGCATTAATATTCCACGCGAGCTCTGTAATTAAATGGTTACCATTATAAAACTTAGGTTCTACTACATCTGCGCCCGGTCTTACTGCTGGAATATCTAAATTAATTAATTGACCAACAGATATATCTGTTCTAGCTGAAATAACTAAACTAATTGTATAGTATCCACTTGTTCCTGCGGTTGGATCACCAACCAATTCTTTAGCAGCGGTTCTAAATTGTAATTGACCTAAATGTGTAAAATGGTTGGGTTGATGAATAACATCTTTTGAATCATTAACAAATGATGAATCACTAGTTAGAATTTGATGTGCGTCAGGATAAGCAGTAATAGCTTTTTCTATTTTTGAACCTATAATAGTAACATCTCCTTGATCGGCTGATGATCCAATATGTAATGTTTCTGGTTGCGTACGAACAAATGGATGTTTCTCTATAGAACTACCACCCGCAAAATGTTTTTCTAAAAAATTATATGTTTTTTCTGTAAAAAATTTATATGTATTATCAACAGTAGTTTGTTTAGATGCAAATAAACCATTGACAACAGCTCTTAAAACATCGGCGTGCGTTCGTACTTCATAAGATAATATTCTTCTACCCATACCAGAATGTTCACCTTCTGCATCTGTTATATCATAAGGTTCATAAGCACCATCATTAGCATTGACCGCTACATAAGAAAAAGGTCTTCCACCAGCATATTCAATTCCCATCATGGTTGCAAGTGATTGTATTCGATAACTACCATTAGCTGTATGATACCAGAAAAATGAATCTTGTAATCCACTGCTAGCATCTATACCTTGAGCTTGTTTACATAACCAGTTAATAGTATATCCTACACTCCAGTTAGGAATAATAACATGGTAGTTATCACCTTGAGATTTTTCTCTTACTTCAAAGTAAGGTTTTAACTTTGTATCTAGATTTTCATTTACTATTCCTAAATGATCTTCAGCTATCTGTGCTGCTATATTTGTCATTGAACCACGGAAGGCTTGACTGATTCTTATTCTTTTAGATGTCATCATTTCTGGAGAGCAGAAATTGATTTTGAAAACTTGTACTGCACTATTTACTCTAGTTACAGCCTCTATTTTATAAATTCTAAATACTTGATCTATAGTATCATCAATGTGAGCTTCATCACCTTTACCCGTAGGTTGACTAAATTTTATTCTAATAGTTTCTTGGCCAAACAACTTAGCATTTTCTAATAAAGCTATTGAATCGGCAACAATACATTCACCTAATAAGAAATTTCTGTTAATTGATTCGTAGATATTACATTCTACAAAAACATTACGAATATCAAATCCATCACCTTCGTTATTAACGATTGTTAAGATTTCTAATTCTATACTTTTAGGATTAGGGGTTAACAAGAAAGGGAAGCATGAATAGTTGGATTTCAAGATTAACGGGTTTTTTGAATAAGTTTTTAGAAGTAGGTGTTTTGCTATTAGCAGTTTCTGTTTTAGCTGAAATAATATTTGGTCCAGATGTTCCTTTTTTCGGTTCACAGGTAACAGAAAATTTAATTACATTACTTAATAGTCTTGGAGAACAAGGTATTGCTGCTTTAATAATAGTTTTTGCAGTGATATTTGCTTATCGAAAACTTTTAAAATAATTTAATTATCAACCAATAAAATGGTGAGATATTATTCTGGTTTGGTTTTCTAGTCTATGTTCAAATAAATATAGTCCCTGCCAAGTTCCTAGAATAATCCTAGAATTCTTTACACTTAATGTTAGGTGGCTATTAGTTAAAGCTGACTTAATGTGAGCTGGCATATCATCTTTGCCTTCAGTTGTGTGTTTGTAAAGTTTGTTATCCATAGGAACTAATTTTTTAAAAAAATTGTTCAAATCATATAAAACATCTGGATCAGCATTTTCTTGGATAGTTAAAGATGCACTTGTATGCAAAATATTTATATTTAAAATCCCATTAACTACTTTATTTTTATTTATAAATTCTTGAGTTTGTTCGGTAAAAACATACAAACCAGCTCCTTTTGTTTTTAAAATCATCTCGTAGAAAATTTGTTTCATAGTTAATTTTTTGACTTAAAATCTATTCCATATTCAGACCTTGATCCTTTTCTCAAACCAAACGGTCCTGGAATAAATAAAGTTAAAGGCTTAGTTCCGGGTTCTAAATCTACCCTATGAAGACTGTTTGACGATCTAAATCCAATATATCCTGGAGGTCTCCAGTGTTTACCATCTTTTAAAGTTTCCCAATATCCTCCTCTAAGTATTATAGTTATGTAAGGACACAAATGGGAATGAACTCCTTCGCCATGGTCATTATCAAGCATTTCATGAATTAAAATATTAAAAGGAAACCATTTGGGTCTATTCTTAAATAACAAATAATAACGATTCATCCATGGTTTAGCATTTTTATAATCTGAGTGAGATGCGCCACGATCTAATAATAATTTTTTCTTACCCAATTTATCAAGCAATTCAAGCAACATTTCTAGTCTAGTTTAATAATAGCATTATCCTTTATTATAAATAAATTTTTATTTAAAACAAAAGGTCTTGATATCTTATTATTATCAATTTTTAGAACTGAAGTTGGTTTACCTGTAGTAATATCAATAATTATTAATCTTCCATGACTGGTAGTTAAATAAATATTTTTAGAACCAACAATAAATCCAACTGGTTCGATTTTTGAACCTTGTTTCTGACCAAAGGTGTAAGTACGTTTAGTTTTCTCTTTAACAATACGTTTAGATTTGGATTTCTTTTTTTTGCCAAAAGTATAAGTACGACTTCTTTTTTTAAAATAAGATCTTTTATATTGAGTAAAGACATCAGTAATTCTAATTATATTTCCTGATTGATTATCAATGATGATTAAAAAACCTTCCATGGATATAGCAAAGATTATATTGTCAACTAAAGTAGATCTAATGTTAGAATTTACTTTTTGTTTCCAATTTAAATTGCCTCTTTTAATGTCTAGTGAAAAAAATTCATTTTTATTATTAGAGAACAAAATTGAATTATTGTTTGCAATTAAATCAGATGTTTTAAGAAAAAATGCTTCTTCATAAATTCCACTGCTTTGTGTAGGTGTTTGCCATAGTAAATCACCACTAGCAATATCCACTGCGCTAACATCTCCAATTGAATTATTAAAATAAACATTATTATCAACAATAACTAGTGAAAGTTTTTTTTGAGATTTTATAAATGATTGATCAGTTTTAACTTGCCAAAGTTCGGTTCCATCTTTTATAGAGTAACATCTTAAAATATTTTCAAAATCAATTGCAAAAAATTTATCTTTATAAATTTTTACTTGAGAATTAAATGGTGCAGAATTGTTTTTGCTCCACAATAATTCGCCATTGTTAATATTAATTGCATAATATTTTGCAATACTATCTGCAACAACTAATGTATTCTTATTATTTGCAAAAAATAAAATTGGTTTTGATTTTTTTTCAGCTTTTGTATAATGGTTTTTTTTCCAAATTAGTTTTGAAAAATTATCAAATTTTAATATTGACCCTTTAT
>CAJWVX010000229.1 GCA_913048175.1 uncultured Flavobacteriales bacterium
AGAATTCATTTTAAAAAATGTTCCTCCAATAACACATCCAAGAGCTAAAGATCCAATAAGTATTGACTTAATATTCATTATATAAGGTTTTATTTAGTTAGTGTTTTAAATGGGCTACAAGATAAGTATAATTTCATAATTACCAAATTAATAAGCTCAATTTCAATCTTAAAATTAAAAAAAAATAACTTGTAAATTTTATCAATTCAAGAAACGGTTCTTAAAAAGGCCTTTTTGAAGTTTAAGTGATGCTTTTCGGTAAAAAAATATTTTTAAAATAAATGTTTTTCTGCATGATACGAAGAACGAACTAAGGGGCCACTCTCAACAAACCGAAAACCTAATTCTAAACCAATAGATTTATATTTTGCAAATTGTTCAGGTTTAATGAATTCTACTACGGGCAAATGTTTAACTGTTGGCTGTAAATATTGACCAAGTGTTAACACATTACAATCTACACTTCGCAAATCTTTCATTGACTCTATAACCTCTTCCTCAGTCTCTCCCAAACCTAGCATAATTCCTGATTTAGTTTTCATGCCACCTTCTTTCAAACGCTTAAGAACTTCTAAACTTCTATCATATTTCGCTTGAATTCTTACTTGTTTTGTTAATCTACGAACAGTCTCTAAATTATGTGACACAATTTCTGGAGCAACATCAATAATACGCTGTAAATTATCCCAATCCCCTTTAAAATCAGGCACTAGTGTTTCTAAAGTTGTTGTTGGACTTAATTCTCTAACAGCATTTACAGTTTCTTCCCAAATTATTGAACCACCATCTTTTAGATCATCTCTATCTACAGAAGTAAGAACACAATGCTTTACTTTCATTAATTTAACAGAGTTAGCTACTCTCATAGGCTCTTCTAAATCTGCTGGCAATGGTCTTCCTGTTTTTACTGCACAAAATCCACAAGATCGGGTACAAATATTACCTAATATCATAAAAGTTGCTGTACCAGCACCCCAACATTCTCCCATATTAGGACAATTACCACTTGAACAAATAGTATGTAATTTATGTTCAGAAACTATTTTACGTACTTTCGTATACGCTTCACCAGTAGGTAATTTAACCTTTAACCAAGATGGCTTTTTTGAGAATTTTCTTTCAGTAACTTTATCTTCCACCATCTATTCTGTTTTTTTCGATCCAAAGGTAAGGGAAACATAAAGATTAAAAAAATAGATCTTGTTAAAATCATTCGCCATCATTGGAATTTTTTTATAATATACATCCAATACAGCTCCTACCTCAAGTGCATTTATCTTATCTGCCTGTCTAGATGATTCAAAATTTAACCCTGCCTTAATAAAAGCTCCAGGATAAATTGATCCTGTGAAAAAATTATAAAACAAAGATGTTCCACCTACAATAGTATCGAAATCATGAATTTCAGGATCATATCTTACAATATCAGTTTTAGGCTCTTCATCCACTTTAAATTCGCCCAAAACCTCAATATAAAGAGGTTTTGTATAAGCAAATGATAACCCAACATTAATTATAGATGAAATTGCAATGCCTCTAACACTTTGCTTACTAATAAAAGTTTTATGGTTACCTATACTAGCTCTTAAAAGCATAACTGAATTTAATTGGCCGTAAACAAAACCATTAGAAGCCGCTTGAGGGTTTTGGAAAACTTTTGTGTTCTTAGGATGCTTCATCCCAACAAACTCTACCTCATAAGTTTTCCTAGTAAAACCTGAAGTATATTGACCATAGCGATAAGTAAGACCCCATCCTCTTGTATGAACTACTAATCCAAAAGCCTGTTCCCTTTTATAGATGGTTCTTTTTTCTTCAAAAACTGTTCCTTGAGAATAAAAGCTTTGAGCTGAAAAAATTAAAATTAATATGAAAAGGATTTTTCTCATTCCTCAACAAAAGTAAGGATAAAAGAAATGTGAAATAAATAAGTTTTACAAGAAGGAACTAAAAATCTAATCTCAGAATACAAATCTCTAATCGAAATAGACATATAGCTAATATCATAAATACATAATCTATATGTAATAACTAGTATCTGTCGAGATTGATGTTAAATATTAAAAATTTTAGTGATTAAAATTAGATATTACTCTAAAAGAAGTTGAATCTAAGTAAAAAAAGAGGGTTTCAAGAATCAATATACCCAAAATTTAATAAAGGAGATTTAGATACTTAACTCACTATAAAACAATAAAAATGCTTGAAAATAGCTAAGAATATGTTTTCAAAAAAATTCTTTGATTATTGTTTTTATGTAAGATTTGAATTCGAAAATTTTTCAATTAAAGATTAAGCTGAAAATTTATCTGTAGTCTCTGTTTCAACAGATCCGTATGCAGGACATGTTTTATGACTTTTACAAGATGCAAATAGAATAGCTACTAAAAAAAGAGCCGATGTTGCAATCATTAATTTCCTCATACTTGAATACTTAAATAGTGAATAGATATTGTTTACAAACTTAATGATTATTAGATAATTATCAATTAAACTTATTAACAAATAAGTTGTTGATGCTTTACTTAGAAAGTAAATTGTATTCCTTTGTTATATCTAAATATACAAAATGCAAGAAACTCTTAAAGATGAAATTTGGAAGATCGAATTAGAAAATGATTTAACAAATAATTATTTCTCTGAAATAGAACAATTTTTAAAGGAAGAGAAAAAAGGATCTAAAATTTTTCCACCACGAGAATTAATTTTTAATGCTTTTAATCAAACCTCTTTTAACAGTGTAAAAGTTGTTATTATTGGTCAAGATCCATACCACGGAATAAATCAAGCACATGGATTAAGCTTTTCAGTTTTAAGCGGAAACAAACATCCACCTTCTTTAATTAATATCTTTAAAGAATTAGAGTCTGACTTAGGTTGTTCTTATCCAAAAAGTGGAGATCTAACTACCTGGGCAAAACAAGGCGTTTTATTATTGAATGCAAGTTTAACAGTTAGACAGGCAGAAGCGAACTCACATCAAAAAATAGGATGGCAAAAATTTACTGACAGTGTAATTCACCAACTTTCTGAAAATAGAGAAGATATTGTCTTTTTACTTTGGGGAGGTTTTGCTAAAAAAAAAGGAGCAAAAATTGATTCTTCAAAACATCATATTCTATCATCTGGTCACCCATCACCTCTTAGTGCAAACCGCGGTTATTGGTTTGGAAATAGACATTTTTCTAAAACCAATGAGATTTTAAGAACATTGGGTAAAACTGAAATCGATTGGCAAATCAAATAATAATCCTATAATATCGTAATTTTAATAGTTTGAAATTTAAATTATACATATTCACAATCCTACTTTTTTCATTTTCGAAAATTTATGCTCAAGAAATTGGGTTGAAGATTTCTTTTAACGATTCGATAATAAAAACTTCAAAACTGATAAACTACACTAAAATTAGTACGCTTCAAAATTTAAAAACAGACATTACATCAGCCTTAAACCAACTTCAACAAAAAGGGTTTTTAACATCCACAACCGACAGTATAATTGTTGATTCGTCATTCTATCACATTCACCTCCATCTAGGTAAAACCTATAAATGGACATCACTAACCAACCAAAATATTGATGAAGAGATA
>CAJWVX010000230.1 GCA_913048175.1 uncultured Flavobacteriales bacterium
TAAGTAATATTATCTTTGCACCGAATTTAATAATCATTTCAGCACAATGGCTAAGTCGCAACAATCATTCAACAAGAAAGAAAAAGAGAAAAAGCGTTTGAAAAAACGTGATGATAAGAAGAAAAAAGCTTCAGAAAGAAAAGAAAATTCTGCTGGTGGTGGATTGGACAACATGATGGCTTATGTTGATGAGTTTGGTAACATCTCTGATACTCCGCCAGATCCGACTATTAAAAAAATTAAGATTAAGGCAAGTGATATTGAAATAGGTATTCCAAAAAAAGAGCCTTCAGAAGAATATAATGGACCAATGGAAGGAAGAGTTGATTTCTTTGACACTTCTAAAGGATTTGGATTTATTATTAATACAAGAAACCAAGAGAAATACTTTGTACACGTTAGTCAATTGATTGATTCTATTGAAGAAGGTAATAAAGTTACTTTTGAATTAGAACAAGGTTTAAAAGGAATGAACGCTGTAAAAGTTCAAAAAATATAATTAGAGTCGTTTATTTAACTGCTTGAAGATGGAAGTCCGAAGCTGGAAGAATATTCTTCTGTCTTCGGACTTCTCGCTTATAAAATAACTGCAACTATGGATACTTTCGAAAAATTTGGTTTATCTAAACAGCTTAATTTTGCTATTGATGATTTAGGTTTTAAAACACCTACACCAATTCAATCAGAGACTTTTAACATTATCCTTTCGGGTAAAGATGTTGTAGGTGTTGCGCAAACGGGTACTGGTAAAACTTTAGCGTTTATGCTTCCAATTTTAGAGGAGCTAAAATTCTCTAAACAGATGAATCCAAGAGTTTTGGTTTTGGTACCTACAAGAGAGTTGGTAATTCAGATTGTAGAGAATATAAACAGCTTTACAAGCTATATGAATGTTAGAACTGTTGGAGTTTATGGTGGAGCAAACATTAATATGCAAAGGCAAGCTGTTGTTCAAGGATGTGATATTGTTGTTGCAACACCCGGAAGGTTGTATGATTTAACAATGACTAGAGCTTTAAAGCTGAAAGGAATTAAAAAACTGGTTATTGATGAAGTTGATGTAATGCTTGATCTTGGTTTTCGATTTCAATTGACCAATATCTTTGAATTATTACCAGAGCGGAGACAAAACATTATGTTTTCTGCTACAATGACTGATGAAATTGATATTCTGATTGATGATTTCTTTTTTCAACCAGAAAAAGTAGCAATTGCTTTAAGTGGAACTCCTTTAGATAATATTGCTCAAACCTGCTATCAAGCAAAGAACTTTTATACGAAAGTTAACTTGTTAGGTCACCTTTTACAAGATAAAGAAGAGTTTAGTAAAGTTTTGGTATTTGTTGCCAATAAAAAGAGTGCAGATAGATTATTTAACGTTTTAGAAGAAGAATTTAGTGATGAAATGGGAGTGATACATTCCAATAAATCACAGAATTATAGAATTCGTTCTGTTGAACAATTTGATAGTGGTAAGAATAGAGTTCTAGTTTCTACTGATGTAATGTCTCGTGGATTGGATTTAGATAAAATATCTCACGTAATTAACTTTGATACTCCAAATTTCCCTGAAAACTATATGCACAGGATTGGAAGAACAGGGAGAGCTGAAGAAAAAGGAAAGACTATTTTATTCTTCACAAAAGAAGAAAAAGAGTTTAAAGATGCGATTGAAAAATTGATGGATTCAAAAATTAAACAACTCCCTTTTCCTTCAGACGTTGATCATTCTGATGAAATGACTCCTGAAGAAAGACCTGAAGATGGTGAATCTAAAAATTACGATAGAAACTCAAAACAAGACGAGCGTGGAGCAAGTTTTCATGAAAGGAGTGAAAAAAACAGTAAGGTCAACCTAGGAGGTTCTTATAAAAGAGAAATTAAAACTAAGTTTAAAAAATCGAAAACTAGAGGAGATATAAACGTAAATAGAGGAAGGAAAAAAGGAGGTAAGTAATGAGTAAGAGAGCGTTAAAATCATATTTAGGCGAACTCACCAAAAAGCAATTACAAGAGCAGGTGCTTGATTTATATACTCGCTTTAAACCTGTTAAAACGTATTACAACTTTGTTTTTAATCCTAAAGAAGAAAAGCTTTTAGATGATGCTAAGTTTAAGATCTCTAAAGAATACTTTCCTGTAAATACTCGTAAACCTAAAACAAGAAGGTCAGTAGCTCATAAAATTATCAAACATTATATACAGCTTGGTGTAGATGCTTTTGTTATTGCAGATGTAATGCTATTTAACATTGAAATAGCTCAAAAATTTACTGCAAGGAAACTCATTAAACAAGATTCATTTTACTCCAGTATGTTAAAGAGTTTGAATGAAGTTGTAGATTATACAGAGGAACACGGAATTCAATCTGATTTTGGCGAACGATTTTTAAATATCGTTAAAGCTACGGAAGAGCAAAAGTGGGTTAACTCTGAAGGTTTTAGAAATGTTTTAGACCCATCTTAATGTCTAAGGTTAAACAAGCTATATTAAAAATAACTAATGCAACTGATGCCAAAGAGATTGAAGAAATTCAATCACTATGGAGTGGTTATGGTAAAATTTCGAGATATAGTTTAGAGGGGTGTAATATTAAAACGGTAATCGTTAAAAATATTATTTTTCCTAATCAAACAGATCATCCAAAAGGTTGGAATACAGATATATCACATCAACGTAAAGTTAAATCTTACCAAGTAGAATCGAAATGGTATAAAAGCTATTCACACTTTAATGATAATGCTTGTAGGATTCCGAAATGTTATGGCACTGAGATTATTGGTGAAGAGCAAGTTATTGTTTTAGAAGATTTAGATGCTGCTGGTTTTCCTATCCGTAAAACTAAACTAACAAAAGATGAAGTTAAAGTTTGTTTAAAATGGTTAGCTAATTTTCATGCTAAGTTTTTAGATGTAAAACCTGCAGGATTATGGCAAACTGGAACATATTGGCACTTAGCAACTCGCCCAGATGAGTTTAAGTTAATGAACGATTCTGGGTTAAAACAAGCTTCTGAAATAATTGATAAAGTATTGAATAATGGTCAATTTAAGACCTTAGTTCATGGTGATGCAAAAGTGGCTAACTTTTGTTTTTCTAATGATATGAATCAAGTTTCTGCAGTAGATTTTCAGTATGTAGGAGGTGGTTGCGGAATGAAAGATGTTGCTTATTTATTGGGGAGTTGTTTATCTGAAAATGAATGTAAAATCTATGAAGAGGAGCTTTTAAATATTTATTTCTCTGAGTTGAAAATTGCTTTAATTAACAATTATAAGTCTCATAAATTTAGTGGATTAGAAAAAGAATGGAGATTGAAATACTCTTATGCTTGGGCAGATTTTACACGTTTTTTAATGGGATGGATGCCAACTCATCAAAAGATAAATGGATATAGCAAGATTCAGGTAAAGAAAGTATTAAAAGAACTATCTCATTAAATTAATGTGACCTTCTAAGGTCTGTTCTTCTTCTTTCCAATTCTGTACCATTACTTTGTAAACATAAATGTCATTATTCTG
>CAJWVX010000231.1 GCA_913048175.1 uncultured Flavobacteriales bacterium
TCAGATTACAGTAAGCTAATCCTGTAGTTAAATTCAATTCGTTACAGATAGCTATGGCTTTACTGTAGTAGTTTAAGGCTCTTTTATATTGTCCGCCATCATCTTCGTACAAACCGCCCAAATTGACATAGTTTCGAGCTAGAGTTTCTTTGTTTCCTGTTTTTTTGTTTAAGTCAATTCCCTTTAAGTAGTATAACTCTGCTTTTTCAATGTTTTCAGTTTGTGCATAACCTATAGCAATGTTGTTAAGTTGATCAGACATTTTTGATGTGTCGCCTATTTCTTTTGCAATTTCATAAGCTTTCAAATTATACTCGATTGCTTTTAAGTGATCTCCTTGCATATCATAAATTACCCCAATAAATCCAAGACATTTTACAATGCCATTTGTGTCATTTAGTTCTTCATAAATCCGTAAGGAGTTAAATAAATAGGTTGATGCTTTGGGAAAGTCGCCTTTAATTTGAAATTGCCAACCTAACACCGCTAAGGCAAATGCTTCTCCTGCTTTATGTTCTGATTTTTTAGTATGAGATAACATTTTAAGAGCATAAAAGGTTGTCGAGTCGCTATCATCCTCTTCATCTAACGTTCCAATTTTTTCTTTAAGTGTTTGAGTAATTAAAGAATCTTGAGTTACACTTGCCTGCACCTGAATGGTCGCTGTAACAATCAATAATGTAAATAGTAGTGTTCTCATAATATGGAATAAAAGTATTTAAACAGGAATTTATCCGCAAAAAAACGGTGCGGTATTACAAGGTAAATACTTACGTGATTTTAAATCAAAATGTTATCTATCGTATTAGCAATTGGTTTAACTTTTTTCTTTGTCTTACTCAATAAAAAAAGTCCCTTTCATTGAAAAGGGCTTTTACATTAAATATTCTTAAGTTTTTTCTATTGTAGAATAACTTTTCTTACAATGGTTTCATTATCTGATTGGATATTGACAAAATAAATTCCTTTTTCATAACCTGATAAGTTAATTTGTGTGGTTGTTGTAATTGATCCTTTTGTAATAATTACTTTTCCTAACATATCATAAACAGTAATAGAAGTATTATCATTTAGACTTCCTAAAGCTATTGTAAATATCCCTTTAGTTGGGTTAGGATAAGTTGAAGATGTTTTTGAGTTCAACTCATTTATCCCAACGGTAGTCACGTTTACGCAAGCTGATGTATCTGAACAATTTCCTACAGTTACAACAACAGCATAAGCTCCATTAGCTGTAGCTGTATAGCTAGCATTTGTTTCTGCAGGAATAAGACTGTTTCCAGTACCACAATCTATCCAATCATAAGTCCCAGCAGCTTGGTTAGATGTAATAGTAAAAGTACTTGTAGTTATTGAAGTGTCTATTGCTGTTACATCAACATTAAATGAGCATGAAATTGTATTCCCACTAGCATCTGTACTTGTAAATTCTATAGTTGTTATTCCAGCGGGGAATGTCATTCCACTACTAAATCCTGAGGCGTCACTTTGTGTAACTGTTTGAGAACAGTTGTCTGCACCAGAAGGGGTGGTAAAGTTTACAACACCTCCTGCACAAGCAGTAATATCTGTTGGACAAGAAATAGTTGGAGAAATTGTATCTAATACTATGACTAATGCCATACAACTATCAATATTGTTACTCGGATCAGTAGCATAAAGCATTACTTGATTTGTTCCTATTTCGCTACAAGTAAATGTTTGGATAGAACTATTTAAAGTTACTCCTGCACAATTGTCGGAGCTTCCATTATCTATATCATTAGCTGATATAATTGCTAAGCCTGAAGCATCAAGGAAAACAGTAATGTTTTGACAAGAAACTGAAGGGATAACTGTATCTAAAACTGTTATCATAGTAGCGCAACTGTCTACATTTCCATTTCCATCATCACCAAATAAAGTAACGTTATTAGCGCCTAGCTCATTACAGGTAAATGTTTGGATTGAAGTTGCAAGATTTACTGATCCGCAATTGTCAGAACTTCCTCCATCAATGTCAGAAGGAAGCACAATCGCTAAACCTGAATTATCTAAATATACGGTTGTTGGTTGGCAAACTATTGTTGGAGAAACGGTATCTCCTACAAAAACAGTTATAGTATCATACAAAGATTGACAAGTACCATTATCTTCAGCAACTAAAAACGTATAATTACCATTTGTTAGACCGCCTTGATTGCTTACTTGGGTTGCTGTTCCTCCCATAGTAGTTCTTTGAATCTCAGTCTCTGTATTGTCATAAAACACAATATCTCCAGTCCCTGATCCTGTTGCTGTAAGTATTACATCTTCGCTAGGGCATACAATAAGAGGGTTTATAGCTGATGGAGTTATAGCTAGTGCATTTACTGTTACTGTTACAGTTACAACAGAATCACATCCATTAGATGCAAGAACCGTTTCCGTTCCTGTTAAATTACTAGCATCATAAGTTGTACCGTTAAAAACAAAAGAATCACCATTACAAATAGTAGAGTCAAGTATCCCTGTATTAGCTACTAATACGTTTACTGTTACTTGTCCACAGTTTCCTATAGATTCATCCACACACCCTGTACCATCTTCCCCTCTAATATAAAAAGTTGTTGTTAATGTCAATGCCCCGGTAGTAAATGAATTTGTAGCAGAAGTTCCAATTGGTGTTCCTCCACAAGAACTAGTATAAACTGACCATTGAGTTGCATCGTTTAAATTTCCCGTCCAAGATAACGTAGAATTAGATCCAGAACAAATTGTTGAAGGAGTTGCTATTAAAGACGAAGGTACATCAGGGTTAATACAAACGCTACCACAGCTATAAACACAGGCTGGAGCTAGATAATTTTCGTTTGCAGTACCAGATGTATAATTTCCAACAGTAACAAGAGCAGTTCTTAGTGCAGCAACAGGACTTAAAGTAGAACAGTCGTATTGAAAGTTGTCAGAACCGTTTAATGTGGCAATTGCATTTCCTCCATCTGTTAAACCAGGAGGCAAAGCAGAAGTTCCAGTTGTAGATGCATCAGATGTCCATCCTGCAGTACCTAATCCAAAAGCAGTAATAAAGGTGGTTATTTCTGTTCCATCTAACGGCACGCCCGTTCCTGTATATGCTAACAAATGATCAGCAGTAGCAGCTAGGTTAAAGCTACCACTTTTTGTTGAAGTTCCTTGGCTAGCAGAAACAGTTGAAGAGGGTGTTGAAATCTGAACTTCAGTTCCGCAAGGTAACGCTCCTGTAAAAGACCATGTAATTGTTCCTTCTGTAGTCCCTCTCCAAGTTGGATTTGCAGCAGCACCATCAGCATCATCATCCCAGCCATTATCTGTAAAGTAAATGGTTGTGGTTCCAGAAATTGGAGTTAATAATACAAAACTAAAATTATCAGTATCATCAGAGTTTATAGAACTAATAGCAATATCTCCAGCATTTAATGAAGTAGCTTTTGTTGTGATAGTCCCTAATAAAAATAGAGAACAAATAAGTA
>CAJWVX010000232.1 GCA_913048175.1 uncultured Flavobacteriales bacterium
TTTGACCACCGCCAATTAATGCGATTGTTTTCCTAGACATTTATACCTCCATTAGGGGATCATTAACGTGTAATGAACTTACAATATGATAACTATTTTCTGATATGAAAAACCCCACTAAGTGGGGTTATAAAGGGATGAACTAGGTATTCTGATTATTCAACAGGTAAAACGTTGACAATTTTTCTTGTTTTCCCCTTTTGACTGAATTTTACTACACCATCTGCTGTGGAAAATAACGTATCATCACCAGCTCGCTTAACATTCAAGCCGGGATGTGTTTTCGTGCCCCGTTGGCGGAGTATGATGCCACCAGCTAATATTGATTGTCCGTCTGTTACTTTGATCCCTAGTCTCTTTGCATTAGAGTCGCGACCGTTTCTACTACTGCCAACCCCTTTTTTATGTGCCATTATTCTGTTTCCTTTTTCTTTGGAAATGATTTTTCAGAATCTTTAAAAGAATTATTTTTCTGTATTTCCTTCAACGTTACCAGTAGAAGCCGCATAGTCCTCATTCATTACTTTTGCTAAATCTTTAGTAACATCTAATGCAGGGTTATAATACCAAATACTTTGACCAAATGTATAGGCCATAATAGCATCATATCCATTTAATTCAGCAAATATTTTAGATTGGTTTCCAATACGTATTGCATAAGTCTCCATTAACTTTGCTTGCTCTTGCTGCATTTTCATTTGAACATTTTGTTCAAACTCCATAGCGTTGTTTTGCATGTTTTGAGCTTCTTTCATGTATTGTTCTTGCTCAGTACTCATTAATGGTGCTCTATCTGACCATTTTTGTTCCCAAACATTTATTTCAGCTTGTTTCTTTTTCATCTTGTTCTCCGCATCTTTGGATGAATTTTGCATTTCCTGCTCAATTTCTTTAAACAAATCCAATTGAGAGTTTAATGAGTCTAAGTTGAAAAATCCTATTTTACCAGTAGGTTCTATATAAACTTCTTTAGCAGATGTTGTATCATTATCAATAGAGTTTGATACAGAAACAGCATTTAAACTACTAATTTGACTAAAAGAATAAATTACGATTATAACTAATACGCCACTAATTGCTAATGATAATTTTGCTAATTTGTTATTATTTTCCATCTATATTTATTTGAAGAATATGTTTTAATAAAAGGCAAAATTAAAAACTTAATTGGTTTTATTAAACAGAATTTATTTTATTTAATAAAAATTAGAGTTTATTAACAAATAGAGACTTAAACAAATCATCATTCATAGATATAATCACAGAAAAAATGAGACAATAGTTTTAGTACTTGTTATTTTCTAACGAATAACTTACAAAATCAAATGGTATTTTTACCATAAAAGCATAATCTTGACCAACTTCAAACATGTCTTCATCTTCTTCATTGTAATACCAAAGAATTTTGACGTTTTTATTTTTTTCTTTTAACTCATTTAATTTATAAAAAAGAAAAAGAATCCTCTTAGAAGAAGATATATTGAAATATTCTAAATCAATTTTAAGTACTGTACTTTCATTTGGATTAGAAACATAGTCATCAATCCAAGATAGTATAACTTCAAAAAAAGATTCCGCATCATTTGGAATTGATTTTCCTTTGATTTCAAAAACTTCATTAACTGGATCAAATAAAATCTCAGGTGTTTTAACTGTTGCTTGAATTCTTAGTGCTTCCATGTTTTTATATCTATGTACAAGATGCAAAATAAATTTTGATTTCAAATAAAAAATTATACGAAAATTACTATTTTTTAGATAAAGCAACAGTTTTTAAAGACCATCATTATTAGAAAGGTGAAATTCTAGTAATTCATCTATTGGTTTGGTTAAAGTTTTATTTATAATTATACCCTTTGTAACAGTTGCTTTCTCAATCCAGTCATAGTAATATAATGCGATTGATCCTACAAGGTTAACTTTAAAGTTGTTATGTTTCTTGCACATAGAGTAAAGGTGTCTATCAATAAATACATCAAAGTAGTTTTTAATTACTAAACTTAAATAGTCGTCTTTTAATGCTAATTTAGGAATTATTTTACAAACTCCTGCTAGTCTATGGAGGTCTACATTTTGATAAAACTGGCTAACAAAGTCTAACTTAGAAACTGAAAAGTATTCGGTAATAGATTTAGAACTCTCAGGAGATAAATTATTATTTAACCAGTTTGAAACAATGATTTTACTTAATTCTAATCCTCCGCCGTAGTCATCAATTAAATAACCATATCCTCCATGATTATCAATTATTTCTGATCCATCATAATATAAAACATTTCCTCCCGTACCTAAAATACAAACAATCCCTTCTGAACGATTTAAAAGAGCTCTTGAAGCCCCTAATGCATCTGAGTTTACAGTGATTTTTTTTGTATGAAATAAATCGGCTACTTTTTGTTTATTTAAGCGATCATTAATACCGCTGCCATAGAAATGAATTTCTGCTTCTAAGGGAATATTAAGTTTATCAAGCTCTTCTGAAAAATTAGAGTCTGCTCTGTTAGGATTAAATCCACTTAATGACAGTTTAACTTTAGTGTTACCATTATACACTATAACATCTGTTTTTGTGCTTCCAGCCTCAAAGATGTAAATAGAGCAGGTATTCATTTGTTTACTCTTCTTCTTCTTCTTCAATAATATTATCGTAAACTCTTATCTTACTTTCTTCTTTTTTCTCAGTAAAGTAACAAACTGAATAATTTCGAAACTCAATTTCATTGATAGAGAAGTTTTTTAATAATGGATTAACTAGTCTTATTTCTGACGCATAATAAATTGGAATTATTGCCGCATCATCTATTAATATTTGCTCAGCCTTAGCAAATAAAGTCATTCTTTTTTCTTCATCTGGTTCAGCCATGGCCAAATCATAGTATTTGTCAAATTCAGGATTGTTGTATCTACCATAATTTATAGATGTTTTTTTTCCTTCAATGATATATTTACTATGAAAGCTACCTATGAAATTTGATGGTCCAGGAAAATCGGCAATCCAGCCATATCTCCAAAATGAGATATCACCATTTTCTCTTTTTTCATTTATTTCTTGTGTTGTAAACTCATTGAATTTAATTGTAATCCCTAGTATTTCTTTTACTTGGTACTGAATATTTCTGGCTACTAATTCATTGAGGTCCCCAACTTTATTGTATGATAAATGTATCGTTGGAAAGCCTTTTCCATTTGGATATCCAGCTTCAGCTATTAATTGTTTTGCTTTTTCAATAGTTTTATCAGTACTACAGTTATCAATAATAATTATTTCAAAATTTTTATAAGTCTGAGTTGAAATGCTTTCTAAACATGGGGTTATCCATCTTTCTTCGTTTTTAGTTCTAATGATTATAGATACTAATTTATTTTTATTCTGTTTCATTATTAATAGGACTATTTT
>CAJWVX010000233.1 GCA_913048175.1 uncultured Flavobacteriales bacterium
ATTGATCCAGCAACCATAATCACTAAAGCGATTAAAGCATCCATATCTTTGTTTGGAATAACTTCATCCAATAGTTCTTTACTCTTTAAGGGTAGTACTAGGCTTGATAAACGGCTAATGACAATTAAAATAAGTCCAATTAAGACGATACCTCTTCTAGGCCAAATAAACTCTTTAAATGCGTGTAGTATAGTTACTTTGCTTTCGCTCATGGTTTTTATGAATTTTTAGAATTTAAAATTACGTTTATTGTTGTTTTAAAAAGGATTAAAAAAGTCTACTTGTAATGTTGTTTTCCACAACATTTTTTAAACTTCAGTTTACTATTGCAAGGGCAATTACTGTTTCTTGAAAGCTTAGAAGAAGATTTTGTTAGGTTCTTTTTATTCATTTTTTGATTAAAAATCACTTCCAAAGCTTCGTAAAGTTCAGGGTGTTTAATTGCTAAGAGTTGCGGGCGTTCAAAAAAGTATTCACTCGCTACAGCAAAGAATTCTTGTCTATTTGTTCCTCCGTATGGATTAATGTCAGATTCATCATTATGAATTTCATCCATTTTTTTTTGGATAAGCTCAAACCAAGGAATTGTAAACTGTTTGTCTAAAACAACGTGCGGAATACCGTCTACATTTCCATCCATCTTATCAATTAGATGAACAAACTCATGAATTGCAGTATTCTTTTTGTCAGTGGTATTTGCAAACCCAAGGTGAAGAGCTTTTTTAGAAAGAATCATTTTACCATCCATATATCCTGTTCCTACCATTCCTAAAATTCTGCGATCGGGTCCGTTAGTTTCAAATTTTTCGTTAAAACTATTCGGATAAATTAATACATCACTAAGATTGGAGTAGGTCCAATCTTTAAAAGCAAAAATGGGTATAACTGCAGAAGAGGCTATCAATAGTTGATCTCTAGTAGTTATTTCTGTTTTAATTCCAGTTATTCTGCAGTTTAAAAGAAACTCTTGAATCTTAAATTCAAAATGAGTTTTTTCTTCTTTGGAAAGCGTATTGTAAAAATTAACCTCTTCAATTAGAATAATTCGCCATTCTTTTATGAATTCTGTTTTGGGTTGTTTCCACCCATTAACTGTTTTCTTTTTCTTGAAAATGAAATAGAAAGCAATAATAACAGCTGATGAAAGAATTATAAAAGTCATAAGAATTTATATAGAGATTTAACCGCAAAAATTTTTAAGTGTTCGCAATGAAAAGAAGATGGTTTTCTTCAACTCTTAAGAATGAAAACTCTCTCTTTTATCTTAGCATTTAAAAAGGGGAGTATTAATTTAAACCATTCCATTCAGAATGAAATTGCTCTAAATATTGCTCCATAAATTGATGACGATTTTCGGCTATCTTTTTTCCTGTAGTAGTATTCATGGTATCTTTTAATAGCAATAATTTCTCATAAAAATGATTAACAGATGGAGCTGTACTTGATTTGTACTCCTCTTTAGTCATGTTTAAGTCAGCTTTAATTTCAGGATTATAAATAGCTCTGTTTTTGAAACCTCCATAATTAAATGTTCTAGCAATTCCAATAGCTCCAAGTGCATCCAGTCTGTCAGCATCCTGTACCACATCTAATTCAGGGGAATTAAATGTTCTGGCTTCTTTGCCACCTTTAAAAGAAACGTTTTCAATTACTGATAGCACATGGTCAATAATTCGGTAATCTGCATCTTGATCAATCAAAAAATTTAACGCTTTTTTCGGGCCAATTTTTTCATCACCATCATTAAATTTAGAGTCTGCAATATCATGTAATAGCGCTGCTAATTCAATAACTTCAATTTCAACATCTTCTGATTTAGCAATGAGTTTAGCATTTTTCCAAACTCTTTCTATATGAAACCAATCATGTCCGCCTTCAGCATTTTTTAACTCCTCTTGTACAAATTTAACGGTGTTTTCAATTAAAGTATTATTCATTTTGCAAAGGAAAGCAGATTTTTTAGAATGGTTATGAAACACGATATTCTTTTTAAATATTATTATCATTCCGATTGTAGAGATTTTAGGAGTGGAAAAGAGGAACCTTTAGAAATCTACACTAAACATTCAAAAGATACCTCGAAGCTTTTGCTTGTTTCGCAAAACATGCTCGGTATGACATCATAAAACAGTAGCTTTGAAAAACAATGCCAGTAATCAAAACTCATATTGTTCCAGAAGGAGTTGAAGAAGTTCGATTGTATGATTATGTACAGCAAATATTTCCAACAATTCCATCCCGAAAAGGAGTGAAAAAGGCAATTTCTAGAGAAGAAATTTTAGTTGATGGGCAGAAAACTTCGACAGGTCATTGGATTAAGGCTGGACAGAAGATAGAGTTGTTAGAATCAAGTGCTAATCCTCCAAAAGAATATATTCTTAAGTTAGAAATTGTATTTGAGGATGAGTTTATGGCTGTTATTAATAAGCCTGCAGGTATTCCAGTTAGTGGAAATCAGTTTAGAACGATACAGAATGCACTTATTGGTAATATTAATTTATCTAAAGAAGAAGATGCTTTAAGATGGCCAAAGCCTGTACATCGTTTAGATGGCCCAACGAGTGGTCTACTAATTATAGCTAAAACAGCTAAAGCACTGGTTAAATTAGGTCAACAATTTGAACAAAAGACAATTGAAAAGAAATATGCTGCCATTGTTATGGGAAAGAGTCCGGAAAGTGGTATTGTTAATGCTGCAATTGAAGGACTTGAGTCTTTAAGTGAATTTAAAACACTGCAAACTATAAACTCTTTAAAAAGTAAATATTTGAGTTTGGTAGAACTTTCACCAAAAACAGGTAGAACTCATCAATTAAGAATTCATATGTCTAGCATTGGTTTTCCTATTTTGGGTGACAAGATTTACGGTGAAGAAGGAAATGTATTAGAGGGTAAAGGATTGTTCTTGTGTGCGCTATCTTTAAACCTAAAACACCCAATAACAGAAGAACTTTTATCTATTAAAATTGATATGCCTTATAATTTTTTATCGACATTGGAGCGGGAGGCAAAAAGGTGGAGAAAATATTATTAATTGTTTAGAAGGGTGTAAAAAGGTAATCTTATTTTTTTTAAATCAATAATTTATATTTTATTAGACAAGTTTGTACAATTAAAAATCAGTTAATGTTTTTATTGATAATACAAAAATAAGGTGGTGCTAAAGCAATACATATTTTAATTATTATCTTGCAATTATTTGTTTAATCATTATGTCAAAAAGTTAAACATTTTTCATATATTTGAACTAATATAAACTAAATCTTTAAATTATGTTATTAAATATTTTAGCAATACCAAAAGACGATCCAGTAGCGTTTACGTTTTTTACTGGTTACATGGCGATGTTAGCAGC
>CAJWVX010000234.1 GCA_913048175.1 uncultured Flavobacteriales bacterium
GTCTTTTTGAACCTAAATAATATCTTATAAAATTGAGGTACGAAACTACTGAATTTCGCCCTTTTTACATACTTTTGATCTCAATAAATTTGAAAAATACCCTACTTATTAAAGGTTAAATCTTATTATTTGAAATTATTAATGACGAATTGCTTGAATATTCAAACTAAATTGATTTATTTTGCAGTCCTCAAATTAAAAAGAGAAAAAGATGTCTAGAGTTTGCGATTTAACAGGAAAGAAAGTAATAACAGGTAATAATGTTTCTCACTCTAAGAGAAGAACCAAAAGAAAGTTTTACCCGAACTTACAGACTAAGAAATTTTTCATTCCAGAAGAAGATAAGTGGATTACTTTAAAAGTATGTGGTTCTGCACTAAGAAACGTTAACAAAAACGGTATCTATGCGTGTATAAAAGAAGCTAAGGTTAAAGGATTCATGTAAGAAATAATTTGCTTTTGCAAATAAATTGAGCGCTGTTACATTGTAACAGCGCTTTTTTTGTTTCTATATTTACAGCATGAATAAAATCGTCATTTTTCTTCTTTTATTCCCGTTTTCAATACTTGGACAGGAAGTTAAATTTGATCTGAAAATTGATTCAGACTCAACCCAAATAGATTCATCTTACGATACCGATCTATTAACACCATCCTTTTTTATTAAAAACAGACAAGCATTAAGAGACTTTATGCCAAAAAACTCTGTAGCTGTTTTTTTTGCAAACCCTGTTAGAAATAGATCAAACGATGTAGATTTTGAATACCATCAAGATCCAAACTTTTACTACTTAACAGGATTACTAGAACCTCATGCAGCACTAATCATCTACAAAGAAGATCAAGAGTTTAAGAATGATTTAATAACCAATGAAATATTATTTATTCAACAAAAAGATAAACGAAACGAACTTTGGACTGGAGAAAGACTAGGTATTGCAGAGGCAGTAAAACAATTAGGCGTTAAAAATGTAATGGAAAATGAAAAATTTTTGCTCTTTGAAAATGATTACGAAGCATTTGAAACAATCTTATCCTTTAAACATGATGGAGATGTAAAAAACACAAAAGTAAAAGGAGATTTATTTGGACTCTTACAGTCTTTCAATTTTGCTACTCAAAATTTAAAAAACAAAGACCAGAGCAACCTTCCCCAAATTATGGCCACCCTTAGACAAGTTAAATCTAAAGAAGAGATTACCCTAATGCGCAAGGCAATTGAGATGACTTGCGATGCTCAGATTGAATTAATGAAAGCACTAAAACCTGATATGAAGGAATATGAATCTGAAGCAATTGTAGAGTATGTTTTTAAGAAAAATGGAGCAGAACACCCAGGATTTCCTTCAATTTTAGGAGGCGGAGAGAATAGCTGTATTATTCATTATGCTAAAAATCGAAAGCAATTAAAAGGAAAAGATATGCTGGTTAGTGATATTGGAGCCGAGTATCATGGATACACTGCTGATGTAACAAGAAGCCTACCTGTTGATGGAAACTTTTCCAAAGAAGAAACAATTATCTACAATATCGTACTTAAAGCGCAACAAGCAGGAATTGACTCTTGCAAAGTGGGCAACAAGTTTTGGACACCACACAGAACCGCAACTAAAATTATTACAGACGAACTCCTTGCCTTAGGAATCATAAAAGAAAGTTATCATGTACAACGCTACTTTATGCATGGAACTTCTCACTATCTTGGACTAGATGTACATGACCCAGGATTACACGGAACCTTACAGCCAGGAAACGTTATTACTGTTGAGCCAGGAATATATATCCCTGAAGGCTCCGAATGTGATCCTAAATGGTGGAATATTGGAATTAGAATTGAAGATGATATTTTAATTACAAAAAATGGTCCTGATAATTTATCTGAGAAAGCTCCCAGATCAATTACTGAAATTGAGGCCTTGATGAATGAAGATAGTACGTTTTGAGTAATAATTCATCCGGATGTTATTCTGTCTTAATACAAAAAACATCTATCAAACAACTATAGTCTTTAGCCTGACTTTTATATTGAAAGTTAAAACCTACAGGATAAGGCCTCTAACGTTTATTTATTTTAATACTGCCAGATTGAAAAATTATTTGATAATAAGTCATATAACAAAGCTGCACTAAATATGAATATTTTAATGCTAACACCAATATTTATAGCTTAATTATCAAACATTTCGTTCACATGAAAAGACATACATATGAATTAAACTCTATTTGCCTTTAAAGCTAACTTGATTCAAATATGGAGTAAATGTTTACTCTAAAACAAATAATATACAAAACTATTCCAATTAGAACAAACTCACTCTTGGATTAAAGAGATCCGAGAAAGAGATTCAATAGTCAACTTCCACTTGTAGACACCTTTATTTCCAATAATAGAAACGGGATCTGAAGTGTAAATTTGACCACCGATCATTCCTGTAAGAAGATAATTTCCTGATACAATAACAGAATGTATTGTTGTTGTATTTGGTCGCATATTATCAAATCTTACTTCACCAAGCCGAACTCTACTTACCGACATCGGCAAACCATTAACTACTCTTACAGAATGTTGAGGCTCTTTACTACAGCCAAATAAAAACACACATATTAATAAAATAAATATGGATTTAACAATAACTTTCAAAAGAGAATCCATTTATTAATTAGCAACTTCACTTAAAAACTTAATACGCAACAGACGCATTTCATCTTCAGAGAAAGCCCCTTCAAATTCTTCTAAAGCATCTTCAACATCATCCGTTTCTGCCTCCATAAAGTACTCAAAAACTTCTTCCTGATCATCTTCATCAACTTCATCATTGATGTAATAATCTAGATTCACCTTAGTTCCAGAAAGAACAATATTTTCTATCTCTGTAAGAATTTCATCTACTTTTTTGCCTTTTGATCTAGCAATATCCTCAATAGGAATTTTTCTATCTATACTCTGAATAACATAAACCTTTATAGCCGATTTATCCACTACAGACTTAACAACCATATCCAAAGGACGATCGATATTATTATCTTCAACGTAACGTTCTATAACTTCTAAAAACTCATCTCCAAACTTCTTCGCCTTTCCTTGACCAACACCTGAAATATTAGCTAACTCTTCAGTTGTAATTGGATAGCGAGTTGCCATATCCTCTAAAGAAGGATCTTGAAAAATAACATAAGGAGGTAAATTCTTATCCTTACCAACTGATTTTCTAAGTTCTTTTAAAATATTAAACAAAACTTGGTCAGCAGCTCCAGCTCCTCCCTTTTGAGGAACAACAATATCACCACCATCAACATCACTATAATCATGTGATTTTACCAACGAAA
>CAJWVX010000235.1 GCA_913048175.1 uncultured Flavobacteriales bacterium
AAATATTAATGATACAAATTACATCTATTATGCTCCTTCTATTAGTAGTGATAATTTAGAGTTGTATTACACCAGATATTTAAGAGATAGTATATCTATAAGTACAAATTTTGAAGTTTGTGTAGCTGTTAGAAGTTCGCCAACGGCTACTTTTTCTGTTCCTATGGTTTTGTTTTCAGAAACTATTGTAAATATAATTGAAGAACCAACTTTAACTACTGACAAGCAAATTATGTATTATCATAAAAAAGTTAATGGCATTCATAAAATAGAAATGAGGTATAGAAAAAACCAAGTAAGTGTAAAATCTATAGTTGAATCATCAACCCACTTAACAATCTATCCAAACCCTGTAAAAGAAGAACTAACCATTCAATCAGAATCTAAAATTGGAAGCATTAAAATTTATAATATATATGGTAAATTAGTTAAAGCAATTAGTAATAATAGCTTATCATAAATTGTAAATATTGTGGATTTATCAAAAGGAATTTACATGGTTAAGGTGATATCATCAGAAGGTTTTAGTCAACTAAAATTCATAAAAGAGTAAATTAATACTATTTTCAATAGGGGTATTTTTAGGTTAACTCGTCTAAGTAGTATAATCTAACGAATCTCTAGTTATGAAAAAGATACTACTCCTTACTTTCATCTTAACCACTTCAATTATTAATGCACAAACCTTTAAAAAAGGTGCTTTCACAATAAGTATCTCAGAAGGTGCTGTAATGGCTCATTACAATACCGAAAACCTTTCATCAAAGGCTAATGATATAAATATTGAAAACCCAGCGCAGACAACAATTTATCTAGTAGGAATAAGAGACCCTTTAATTTTTTAATACGGAATTACTAATCGAATATTAGTGGGTATAACTTTTGGCGGAGATTTATGGAAAATGGATGGTTCGTATTATGGTATGAACAATACTGATAAACAACTACAAAAAAAAATATACAGAAGAAGTCAAAACACAAGGCCTTTTAATTCTAAATTGATACACTATTACTATTATTAACGAATTAAAATAACTTATAATATTTCAATATTATAGTTAATAAGTTTGGCAATATTTTAAGTTGTCTATTATTGTAATTGAAACAGATTGGTCTAATAGTTTTAAGTCAAAAGATATGTTTACCAATAGTGAATAAATATTTTTTTTATTTCATTTGAGCTGAAGCCTCTTTGTAAAGTTCAAGATCTTTCATTAATGGTTGTAATTTCCTAATATAGCTAGTTAATTCACTCAATTTTTTTTGATCTTTTTTACTTGGTGAAGCAATGTTAGGAACAACTAACTCTGCCATTTGAGAAACAAAACCAAAAACTATTTCTGGAGCTTTAGCACTTAATCTATAAGTTAAAGCCTTAGTATCTTGATCTTTTAGAGGTTTTATTCCTTTGACTTCATCAGCCAATCTGGTCATTTTTGTAAATGAAACACCACACCTTGGTATTTCATATTCAACAGGTTTCTTAAACTTTGTTTTAAACTGTGTAAATATTAACCTAGAGTATAGTTTTATTTTTCCCAATGTTCTATTTTTTTGTGTTTTACAAACATATCAGATTTTCTACAAACATATCAGATTTTATAGAATAAAGAGCTAAAAAAATAAAGTAACACTATTTAGAGCTATACTTTAAATATTCATCTTTTTATAATTTCTTAACATGTGTTCATTTATCAAAGTATTTGCACTTAATTTAGTAAAGACCTAAGAAAAATAACTTAGTACTAAAAGAAATAAAAAAACTACAAGATACTTTATTGTCATTATGAGTATCTTTTCATCTTTTAAAAAAAAGGAATCAATGAAAATACTTCTTATTGAAGATGAACTAAGCGTATCTTCCTTTATTAAAAGGGGGTTAGAGGAGCAAGGGAACTCTGTTTTACAAGCATTTGATGGAACTACAGGATTGAAGTTTGCATTTCAAGAAGAATTTGATGTTATAATTCTTGATGTAGTTATGCCAGGAATGAATGGACTTGAAGTTTGTGATAAATTAAAGAACAAAAGCGGGATAAATACTCCAATACTAATGCTAACAGCTCTTGGATCAACTGACGATATTGTTATTGGACTTGAAACTGGAGCAGACGACTATTTAGCCAAGCCATTTAAATTTAAAGAGCTCCTTGCTCGTATTAACGCATTGGTAAGAAGAGGCTCAAAGGGGGGTGAAAATGATGACTTAGTACTAAAATTTCAAGATTTAAATATGAATCTAAAATCCAAAGAAGTTTACCGAGGTAATATTGAAATTAGTCTTACTGCGAGAGAATTTGGGTTATTGGAGTATCTTTTAAGAAATAAGAACAGGGTTGTATCAAGAACCGATATCCTAGAAAACGTTTGGGAGGTAAATTTTGATTTAGGCACAAATGTTATTGACGTTTATGTGAATTATTTACGTAAAAAAATAGAACATGGATTTTCATCTAAAATTATTAAAACAGTTGTTGGTATGGGCTATGTTATTAAAGAATAAAGGATGAAAATAAGCACTCGTTTAGCCATTAAATTTTCCATTATTTCAAGTGTTATTTTTATAACATTTGGGCTAACAATATATGTATTTGAATCAAATTATAGAAAACAGAGCTTTCAAGAAAGATTAAAGGAAAGAGTAGTTATTACAGAGAAGATTTTTTTAGAAAAGGAATCATTTAGTCCGATTGACTTCGAAAAAATTACCAATCAATTTCTCCATACTTTACCAGAAGAAACAGAAGAGGTTATTCAGATTAAAAAAAATTTTGAACCTATTTTTAAATATAAGTATCCAAAAAAAATTAAGAGTGATTTATCAAAAAATAACACTCTTGAATTTGAATATTCAGAGATTCAAGGTGAAAGTAGAATCTTCAATATTAAAGGGAAAGATTATCTTATTATAGTTACCGCTGAAGATCATGTTGGTTTAAAGAATCTTTCTTTTTTAAAAAACATAATAATTATATTAGTATTACTAGGTATCCCTTTAATATCGATAGGTAGCTTCATTATTGCAAGGAGGGCTTTACTTCCTATCTCAAAAAAGATTGATAAGGCAAATACTATTACTGCTACAAATCTGTATCAACGATTAAATGTTCAGAACCCTAATGATGAATTGGGAAATATGGCAATAGCATTTAATAAATTATTAGATAGATTAGAGGAATCTTTTGAAGCCCAAAAAGCATTTATTCGTAATGCTTCACATGAAATTAGAAAC
>CAJWVX010000236.1 GCA_913048175.1 uncultured Flavobacteriales bacterium
AAATGCCAGGATTGATAGGTAAAAAAATAGGTATGACTAGCGTCTACAGTGCCGAGGGTAAGAATATACCATGCACAGTGTTAGAAGCTGGTCCTTGTGTAGTAACACAGGTAAAAAAGGTAGATACCGATGGCTATGAAGCAGTTCAAATTTCTTTCGGAGAGAAAAGAGAGAAAAATACGCCAAAAGCGTTACAAGGACACTTCAAGAAAGCGAATACAACACCTAAAAGAAAAGTAGTTGAATTTCAATTTGACGATGAAAAAAACTTAGGAGATGTTATCACTTCAGATTTATTTGAAGAAGGTGAATTTGTTGATGTAGTTGGTACTTCAAAAGGTAAAGGTTTTCAAGGGGTTGTTAAAAGACATGGTTTTGCCGGTGTTGGTGATGCAACTCACGGTCAGCACAACAGATTAAGAGCTCCAGGTTCTTTGGGTGCTGGATCTACTCCTTCAAAAGTTATGAAAGGAATGAAGATGGCTGGAAGAATGGGTGGTGATAGAGTTACTCAACAAAACTTACAGATTGTAAAGGTTTATTCAGAAAAGAATTTAATTGTAGTAAAAGGATCTATTCCTGGAGCTAAAGGTTCTTATGTATTAATCCAAAAATAATAGGAGACTAGAAAATGGACATAGTTGTAAAAAATATTAGTGGAAAAGATACAAAGAAGAAAGTTTCTTTAGATAAATCTATCTACGAGGTTGAACCAAATGATCACGCTATCTATTTAGATGTAAAGCAATATTTGGCAAATCAAAGACAAGGTACTCATAAAGCCAAAGAAAGAGGTGAAGTAAAAGGAAGTACTAGAAAGATTAAAAAACAAAAAGGTACAGGAACTGCTCGTGCTGGTGATATTAAAAATCCATTATTTAAAGGTGGAGGTCGAGTTTTTGGCCCAAGACCAAGAGATTATGGCTTTAAATTGAACATTAAACAAAAAAGAGTTGCACGTAAATCGGCTTTAACTTATAAGGCTAAAGAAGGTGCTATTACTGTTGTTGAAGAGTTTTCGTTTGATGCTCCAGGCACTAAAAATTACATTGATTTATTAAATAATTTCAATGCAGGTGATAAAAAATCACTTTTAGTGCTTTCTGAATCAAATAAAAACGTATATTTGTCCTCCCGAAATTTGAAGAAAACGAAAGTAGTAATCGCTTCTCAAATTAACACTTATGATTTGATGAATGCATCAAATATTATTGTGTCAGAAGGGTCGATTGAAATTATTGAAAATATTTTAAAGGAAGAGAAATAATGGCAATTTTAGTAAAACCTGTTGTATCAGAAAAAATGACAGACCTAAGCGAGAAATTAAATCGTTATGGTTTTGTTGTTAGTGTTACAGCTAACAAGATCGAGATTAAGAAAGCAGTTGAGAAGGCTTATGGTGTTTCTGTAGAATCAGTTAACACTATGAATTATGGAGGGAAGACAAAGACGAGAAACACAAAGGCTGGATTGATTGTAGGTAAGACAAATAAATTTAAGAAAGCAATTATAACAGTTGCTGACGGTGATGTTATAGATTTCTATAGCAACATATAATTTTAATATTCACTATATGGGGGCTCCAACCCTCTTAAGACATAAAAAAAAATGGCAGTAAGAAAACTAAAACCCACTACACCTGGGCAAAGACATAAGATTGTAAACGATTTTGATGTAGTAACATCTTCTAAACCTGAAAAGAGTTTAGTAAAAGGTAGAACTAAGTCAGGTGGTAGAAATAATACGGGTAAGATGACTATGCGCTATATTGGTGGTGGTCACAAACAAAAAAACCGTGAAGTTGATTTCAAAAGAGACAAAGACGGAATATCAGGAGTTGTAAATTCTATTCAGTACGATCCTGGAAGAACGGCAAGAATTGCTTTAATCTTCTACAAGGATGGTGAGAAAAGATATATTATTGCTCCAACTGGATTGGAAGTTGGTCAAGAGATTCTTTCAGGTAAAGGGGTTGAACCAGAAGTTGGGAACACTTTATTATTAAGTGAAATACCATTAGGTACAGTTATTCATAATGTAGAGTTAAGACCAATGCAAGGTGCTAAAATGGCACGAAGTGCAGGTTCATATGCTCAACTTACAGCAAAAGACGGAAAATTCGTAGTAATTAAATTGCCATCAGGTGAGACAAGATTAATACTCGCTACTTGTAAAGCAACTATTGGAACGGTATCTAATTCTGAGCATATGCTCGAGAGATCAGGTAAAGCTGGTAGAAGTAGATGGTTAGGAAGAAGACCTAGAGTAAGAGGTGTTGTTATGAATCCAGTTGATCATCCAATGGGTGGTGGTGAAGGTAAATCTTCAGGAGGTCATCCAAGATCAAGAAATGGTGTTCCATCTAAAGGATACAAAACAAGAGCTAAGAAGAAGAGTTCAAGTAAATATATTATTGAAGCTAGAAAGAAATAAGATATGAGTCGTTCACTAAAAAAACCACCATTTATACATTACAAGTTGCAAACTAGAGTAGATGTTGCTCAAGAATCAACAAAAAAGACTGTAATTAAGACTTGGTCAAGAGCATCAATGATTTCTCCAGATTTTGTAGGATTAACAATTGCTGTTCACAATGGAAATAAATTTATCCCTGTATATGTTACTGAAAACATGGTAGGTCATAAGCTTGGAGAGTTTGCTCCAACTAGGACTTACAGAGGTCACGGTGCGGATAAGAAGAAAAAAAGATAAAATAGTTAACCATGGGTGCTAGAAAAAGAAATAAATCGGAACAGAATAAAGAAGTAAACAAAACAATTAGTTTTGCTAAACTTAATAACTGTCCAACTTCTCCAAGAAAAATGAGGAAAGTATCTGACATGATCAGAGGAGAAGAAGTGTTTAAAGCTTTAGGTATATTACAATTTAGTCCACAAGATGCGGCAAAGAGATTAGAGACGTTGTTGAAGTCTGCTATCGCAAATTGGGAAGCTAAAAACGAAGGTGAAAGACCAGAAGATAATAACTTAGTTATTAAAGAAATTATGGTTGATAGTGCTAGAATGATGAAAAGAATTCAGCCTGCTCCACAAGGTCGTGCTCATAGAATCCGAAAAAGATCTAATCACGTTACATTAATAGTTGACAGTAAAAAAGTAGAAGCATAATGGGACAAAAAGTAAATCCAATTTCAAA
>CAJWVX010000237.1 GCA_913048175.1 uncultured Flavobacteriales bacterium
TTTTTTTGATTTATTTCTCAAAAATTTTCTGCTCCCATTTCCACGCAGAAGTAACCATCTCTTTAACAGTACATTTAGGTTCCCAACCTAATAACTCTTTCGCTTTATTAGAATTAGAATAAATACTTTCGACATCCCCTTCTCGTCTTGGACCAACTGTATAATTTAATTTTAAGCCGTTTTCTTTTTCAAATGCTGATATAATTTCAAAAACACTTACTCCATTTCCACTTCCCAAATTAATTACATCATAATTTAAGTTATCGTTATTTTGAATCAACTTTTTTAAGGCTAAAACATGAGCCTCAGCAATATCACTTACATGAATATAATCTCTAATACAAGAACCATCTCTTGTTGGATAATCATCTCCGTAAACAGTTAAACTCTCTATTTTACCAATAGCAGTTTGAGTAATAAAAGGAAATAAATTATTTGGTTTTATATTAGATAATTCTCCATTTAATCCGGAGACATGAGCTCCAACAGGATTAAAATAACGTAAAGAAATAGCTTTCAAACTTTTACTTATTTTTATAAAATCTTCTACCATAACCTCACCAATTTGTTTAGTATAAGCATAAGGTGACTCAGCTTTTTCTTGAGGAGAATCTTCTGTTACAGGTAAAATAGCTACATTACCATAAACAGAGCATGACGAAGAAAAAATAAAATTAGGAACTTTATACTTCTTTTGACATTTCAATACATTGGCTAAAGTGTTTAGGTTGTTATCATAATACTTTAAAGGCTCCTCAACTGAATCGCCAACGGATTTGTGAGCTGCAAAATGAATAATTCCTACAGTATCAGGATTTTCTTCAAAAACAACTTCTGTAGCGGATAAATCTTTTAAATCAAATGGATAGTTTTTTATCGTTTTTCCTGTTATTTCTTTTATCCTATCAAAAGTTCCTGGCGTAGAGTTTGAATAATCATCAATAGAAACAACCTCCCAGTCTGTATTTTGTAATATTTCAATAATTGTATGAGATCCAATATAACCTGCTCCACCTGTAATTAATATTTTCATGTTTCAAAAATAACACATTCACAAAAAACTACCTTATAATAATCTTATTTTGTATAGATTGTTTTCCAAATGATAATTCAACAATATAAACACCTGAGGATATAGTTCGCACATCAAAAGATTCGCGATTCACTCCCTTCTCCACTTTCCCAGAAAAGAGACTCTTTACTTTTTCTCCAATAAGATTATAAAGGTTTATCGAAATATCCCCAGTTAAAGGAACAATATAATCAATATTTAAAAAATGATCCGTAGGATTCGGACCTATAGAAATTAGAAGAAAATCATTCGTAGCAATACAAAATTCATTATTATCCTCCTGCTCATCTGTTTGATTATTAGGTTTAGTGGCAGTAACACATAATAAATCTGGAATTTCACCTTCAACAACTTCAAAAGCACCTGAAAATTCATAAACTAATTGATTAAGAGCAGGAATAGAACCTTCCCAATTTTCTAAAACAGTTATATTATTAGACATTTCTAAGATTAAATCAATAGATGAAATATCTACTGTTCCAAAATTGGTTAATAAAGCTGTTACCCTTAAATAATTCGTTCCTGTTACAAGTTCATAACTTAAATTGGTAACCGCAATATCAACGATAGGATCTATTATAATGATAAACTTACTTAAGCTATCTAAACAGCCAAAAGAATTTGTCACTATCAAGTTAATATTATACTCACCTGTATCTAAAAACAAATGAATAGGATTCGTCTCAATAGAAGTACTATCATCCCCAAAATCCCAATAGTATGAATCCATACTATTTGTTGAGCTTGAAAAAGTTATAGGCAATAAAATTCCTGCACCTAATGGAGTAAAAGAAAATTGAGGATCAGGTAAAGGATAAACATTTAACGTATCATGAATTGAATCTGTACATCCAACATCGGTTAACACAACCAAATCTATAATATAAGATCCAGTATCAGCAGAAACAAAAGAAAAGAATGGATCTTGGCTATTTGATTGATTTGAATGACCTATAATATTCCAACCCCAACTAGTAATAGTTCCAGATTGAGTAGTACTACTATCAAATAATTGCTTCGTATCCGAAACACAGAAATCTTTAGTGGTAAATTTAGCTATCGGATTATCATAGACAGTAATTTGAGACCATGTGCTATCGGTACAACCATTTAAGTCTTCGATACTTAATGAAACATCATAGGCTCCTGCTAAATTATAGGCATGCACTGGACTAATATTACTACTTCCATTAGTACCATCAAAATCCCAAGTATGTGAAGTTATATTCCCCAATGAGGTATCCGTAAAAGAAGTCAATTTATTTACACAACTGCTCCCCGCAGTAAAAGAGGCTGTAGGAGATAGTTTTACCGTAATTTGATAGATAAACGTATCTTTACACAAAAGGTTTGTTGTTACAATTAATTGAGCATTGTAATTATTTGTTGTAGGATAAATATAACTGCTATTTTGAACAGATGAAGTATCATTAACTCCTATATCACCAAAATCCCAAATCCAACTATCAATAATGCCATCGCTAGAAAAAGAATTATCTACAAAACTGGTTAAATTTCTAGAACAAATTGGATTGGTAGAAACAAAGAAAACTGCAACAGGAGGGCTATTTATCTGAACCGTGTTAGAAACCGCATTAGTACAACCCGAATCTGTTACCACCTCTAATAGTACATTATACGTATTATTAATGACATAATTATATTGAGGGTCTTGCAAAACAGAAGTATCTCCCGCCTCAAAACTCCAATGCCAACTTACAATATTACTCCCATCGGTAGTAAATGATGTATCCGTAAAATTGGTTAGCTCATTGGTACACGCATTAGCAATTTCAAACCCAACCGTTGGGGCAATGCCGTTTAAAGCAATGTTAATTGTGTCTTTATTTACACAACCACTGGCATTGCTAGTTTCCAACCAATACTGCCCCGCAGTATTAATTGTAGTTTGAGAAGTAGTATCTCCCGTACTCCAGATATAACTAGTAGGTGAGGTATTACTTTCCAATCCAATACTTGCGCCTTGGCAAATGGTTTTATCTAGACCTAGATTTGTTAAAACAGGGAAAGAATCAACT
>CAJWVX010000238.1 GCA_913048175.1 uncultured Flavobacteriales bacterium
TATGCCAGGCACAATGATTGGTGTAGATGAAAAAGATTATGGATTCTATGTCTTTGATAGGTGGGGTGAATTACTTTATGAAGGTCACAATCTTACTAATGGTTGGGATGGATACTTTAAGGGTGAACTTGTTCCGTCAGGCATTTATGTCTGGAGAATAGAGGTAACAGACCTTGAAGGTACTGTTAACAGATACAATGGCAACGTTAATGTATTAAGATAAACGCTTAAAAAAAACCAAAAAGCCCTCTCAATTATTTGAAAGGGCTTTTTTATGCAACTATTTAAAGGAAAAGGACGTCTTAAAATAAAAAGTTGACTATCTAATTGATTAACAATTAGATGTTAAAACTTAATAATATAGTTGAAACAAGAAAGCATAAAAAATCTAATTTTGATTTAAGATATGTCACAAAAGATAAACGATACAACGATTAATTCATCTAAGATTAAAATCTTTTTCTCTATTAATGATTTGAGAGAAAGAGATTATGAGAATATCGATTTATCTCCAAACGAACGTTTAGCTTTAAAAAATTACGATAGATTTCGAATTACAGAATTAAACAACCAAACATCTGAAAGTAAATTTCATAATAGGTACATGCAACTACAGGTAATGGCCAATTTAAGCCCTTTTGAAGAGTTTCTAAAGGAGTCCTATTTCATCTAGGAATTACCGTTTGTAAAATTACATTTCTACTTTAATTATTTTTTTTATCTTTATTCTCTTAATCAATCATAATTGACATGAAAAAAATCTACATTTCTCTATTAACAATTTTAGGGTTCTCAGCTATCTCTATCGCTCAACCTACATTAACCTCATCAAACTTTTCTCTAAACATTGGAGATTCTCAACTTTTTTATGTTGCTGACACTAACACTGTAATAAATACGCTAACTGGTGCAAATGTAACTTTTGATTATAGTGGCTTGCAAGGCTATGGAGTAACGCAAACACAATATACGCTAGACCCTGCTACAACGAATTTTACTCTAGATTTTCCCTCAGCTACCTTAGCAGATTCTACAGAAGGATATCCTATAAACAAAAACTATATGCAACTTCACTCAACAGACAGTTTAACAAAAACTGGAATTGTTGCAAATGTTCCAACTTACGGAACAGTGATTGGAAAATATGATGCAAACCCTGAAACAACAATGAAATTTCCATTCAACTATTCAGATATTTATTTTGATAATTATGCCGGAGAATTTACTGTTAACGCTGTTATTCCTGTAAACACTCCTGGAAATGGAAACGTTACAGTAAGTGCTGATGCTTGGGGAACACTTTTGCTTCCTAATGGCGTTTCAATTAGTGATGTAATTAGAATTAAAACAACGGAGTATTTGATTACTGATGCAATTGTTCTTCCTTTTCCTTTTAATACGACTATTAACCCAATTACTATTAGTGGTGTAAATATTAACTATTATAAGCCGAGCATAAGTAAATATCCTTTATTATCAATAGTTAACGGATCTTATACTCAAGATAACGCTATAATCGATTCTAGTAGTGCAATTATTTCACAATATCCTCTAACACTTATTACAGGAATTGATGAAGTAAACAACATTAGTAATATTAGCTTATTCCCAAATCCTAGTAAAAATGGGACAAGTAACCTTACTGTAAGCCTAAAAGAATCTAATAAGGTTAGTATTGAACTTTTTAATAGTGTTGGCCAAAACATTGCAACTATTTTAAATAAAACTTTACCACAAGGAGTTAACAACATAAAACTAAATACTAGCAAATTAAGTGCTGGAATTTATTTTGTAAACATCTCAGTTAACAACACATTGACCACTAAAAAATTAATTATCGAATAGTATAAAAATATACCGTTAATGAAAGGAGTTCAAGGATGAACTCCTTTTTTTATACTACAACTTTTCTTTTAGCGTTAATAGATTAAACAATCTATTATGACACAAATATTAGAAATACTTGAAAATCTGAAAATTGGTTTAACACTAACTTTGGTTGGTTCTTTATAAACGGAAGAAAACAAAATGAAGAATTGAATTATTAATCACAAAGAACGATCTGTTTTGAAGCCTCAAAAAGAGTTACTGCTGCAGATTGAACAACATTCATAGAGAAGCTCTCTCCTGTCATTGGAATGTGAATAGAGGTGTCACATCTAGTAATCACCTCATCTTCTAATCCTATAGTTTCATTCCCGAAAAACAAACAAAAGGAATTAGTTAATTCTTTAAAATGAAAATCATTTAATGCTATTGATTCTGTAGTTGTGTCCACAGCAACTTTTATTGTTTTTTTTGGAATACTTTTCCATACGTCTTCTTCCGAAACAAAACTCCAATCTACTTTATTGAAAGATGTGGTTGCATTTCTTTTAATTTTTGAAGCTTTATAATCATTCTCATTACCAACAAAAAAAACTTGTTTTACACCAAAATTATCACAAACACGAAGCAATGCACCTAAGTTTTCTGCAGAAGAAAATTTCCATGCAACAACTATTGGAGGGTTATTCCAAGTTTTAGTTTTGTTGTTGTTAAAATATGTTTGATTGTCTATTTTTTTAGGCATTACAATTTTATGCAAATATTCTTAGGTTCAGTAAAGAATTCAAAAGCATTAAACCCACCTTCTCTTCCAACTCCAGAAGCCTTTACACCTCCAAAAGGAGTTCTTAAATCTCTTAATAACCAAGTGTTAACCCAAACAATACCTGAATGTAATTGTGCAGCAACATTGTGTGCTTTAGTAATATCTTGAGTCCAAACTGTAGAAGCTAAACCGTACTTAGTACTATTTGCCATATACAAAACTTCTTCAACCGTATCAAAAGGCATTATAGTGACAACTGGCCCAAAAATCTCTTCTTGATTCGTTCTACAATCAAAAGAAAGTCCTTCTATAATTGTTGGAGCAAGATACCATCCATTTTCTTGTTCTCCCTCTAATTTAACTTGATGACCACCTGTTAAAACAGTACCCCCTTCCTCTTTAGCCAAAGCAACATAACTCAATACTTTTTCCATATGTGATTG
>CAJWVX010000239.1 GCA_913048175.1 uncultured Flavobacteriales bacterium
GAGAAAATGGAAAATTTAGGAATTTACGAAGTAGCCCCTGAAGACTTTGCATTGATTGATTATACAAGTTCTTCTAAAATTGAAGCACAAGCTATTATCAGAAAAGGATTAGATTTAATGATAAACGAAGTAGGATAATGAAATTTATTAGAAATACATTCGATACATACAAACCTCTTTTTGATAAAGGCGGTAAGTTAGAGAAATTCGCACCTGGTTTTAATGCATTTGATACGTTAGTTTTCGTACCAAATCATACAACAAAGCAAGGGGCGCACATTAGAGATGGAGTTGATTTAAAACGTGTCATGGTAACTGTGATATTCGCTATGGTTCCTGCCATGATTTTTGGAATGTGGAACATAGGATATCAGCATTTTTCTCAGTTAGGAGAAGCAGGAACTTTTATAGAGTTTTTGATCTATGGTTCGATTAAATTTTTACCAATGGTAGCCGTCTCTTATGGCGTTGGTTTGGGAATAGAATTTGCTTTTGGAATTTTTAGAGGTCACGATATTAATGAAGGATATTTGGTGTCAGGGTTATTGATTCCTTTAATTATGCCAATTGATTTGCCTTTGTGGATGTTAGGCGTTTCTGTTGCATTTGCTGTGTTAATAGGTAAAGAAGCTTTTGGTGGAACTGGAATGAATATTTTGAATCCTGCTTTAGTAGCTCGTGCCTTTGCGTTCTTTTCATATGCACCTTATATGTCTGGTGATAAAGTATGGGTAGCAGATGCTAGTACTGTAGATGCTATTTCTGGAGAAACAATTCTAGGTACTTTAGCCGCAAATAACGATGTCTCTTATAGTGTATTGGATATGTTCTTAGGTTATATCCCAGGTTCTGTTGGAGAAACCTCTGTATTGATGATTTTAATAGGAGCAGCATTCTTGCTCTTTACTGGAATCGCAAGTTGGAGAATTATGTTAGGCGGAGTAATAGGAGCTTCTTTAATGGGCTTAATTTTCAATGCTCTTGCATTGAATGAATTGATGAACTTTCCATGGTGGCAACATTTATTGGTTGGTAGTTTTGCTTTTGCTATTGTATTTATGGCTACAGATCCTGTATCTGGAGCACAAACCGATAAAGGAAAATGGATTTATGGATTCTTAATAGGTCTGCTTGGAATTATGATTCGTGTATTCAACGGGGCTTACCCAGAAGGCTTTATGATGGCGATTTTATTGATGAATGTTTTTGCTCCAACTATTGATCATTATATAGTAGAAGGAAATATCAAGCGTCGTAAAAAACGTCTAAACAATAATTTAGAAACAGCTTAAGAAATGGATAAAAATAGCAACGCGTATACGTTTATCTTTGCAATCATTATGGTTACTGTAATTGCTGGTTTGTTAGCATTTACTGCAACGAGTTTAAAACCATTGCAAGATAAAAATGTGAAAGCAGAAAAAATGCAAAACATACTAGGAACCATTGGTGTTTTAGGTGTTTCAAGAGACGATGCAGAAGTAGAATTCAATAAGTATATCAAACAGCAATTAGCTCTAAAAGCTGATGGTACTGTTGATACTGAAACGAATGCATTTGCTTTAAGTTTAAATAAAGAAGTGAAAAAAGACGATAACGAACAACGGTTTCCTTTATATATCGCAGAGAAAGATGGTAAAACATTTTATGTAGTTCCTTTATTTGGAGCTGGTCTTTGGGATGCAATTTGGGGGTATGTTGCTTTAGATGGTGACAAGAACACTATTATTGGAGCGAACTTCGGACACAAAGGAGAAACTCCTGGATTGGGTGCTGAAATTACGACAGATTGGTTTCAAGATCAGTTTGCAGGAAAATCTTTATTGGAAGATATTGAAGCAGGGTTTATAGCAGACAATTTTGTCTCTGTAAAAGCTGTTAAAGGAGGAGCTAAAGCAGGAGATGACCATGGAGTAGATGCTATTTCAGGAGGTACAATTACTTCTGATGGTGTTTCTGATATGTTACAAGAAAGATTGGCACGTTATTTACCTTATTTTAAAAATAATTAATCATGGCAGAAGAAAAAGAAGCATTGTTTTCTAAACAAAATAGAGCGTTATTATCTGACCCGTTAAATGATAACAACCCAATTTCAGTACAAGTACTAGGTATTTGTTCTGCATTGGCAATTACAGTACAATTAAAACCTGCTTTGGTAATGTCTATCGCAGTATTATTCGTAATTATTGCGAGTAATGTGATTGTATCTTTAATTCGTAATTTAATACCAAGTCGTATTCGTATCATCGTTCAATTATTGATCGTTGCCTCTTTGGTAATTTTAGTAGATCAAGTATTAAAAGCGTATGCTTACGATGTAAGTAAAGAACTTTCTGTATTCGTTGGTCTGATTATAACAAACTGTATTGTAATGGGACGTTTGGAAGCGTTTGCGTTGGCAAACGGACCTTGGAAATCTTTTTTAGATGGAGTAGGAAACGGAGCTGGTTACGCATTTATTTTAGTTTTAATAGCATTCTTTAGAGAGTTGTTAGGATCTGGTAAATTAATGGGTTTCGAGATATTAGGACATAAAGCAAAAACGTTGGCAGAATCTACAGGGTTGTATGCAATGGGATACGAAAACAACGGATTTATGTTGTTATCTCCTATGGCTTTGATAACAGTAGGTATCATTATTTGGGTACAACGTTCTAAGAATAGAAAATTAATTGAAAACTAATAAAAATATACAACATGGATTATATTAACATTTTTGTAAAGAGTATTTTTATTGAAAATATGGTATTTGCATATTTCTTAGGAATGTGTTCTTACTTGGCAGTATCAAAAACAGTAAATACAGCAGTAGGTTTAGGAGCTGCAGTAATCTTCGTATTGGTGGTTACCGTTCCTGTAAACTTTTTACTTGATACTTACTTATTAAGACCAGGTGCTTTGTCTTGGTTAGATGCAAGTTATGGAGTGGGACAAACAGATGAAATTGACTTAAGTTTCTTAAGTTTTATCATGTTTATTGCCATTA
>CAJWVX010000240.1 GCA_913048175.1 uncultured Flavobacteriales bacterium
GGAGTATGTGCTTTTAATATTAGTCTTGATGTTCCAATAAAACCAGCGGCTATTAATGAAATAATAATATAAGGGGTAATATAAACCTCTAGTAATAAAGCAATACAAAACAACCCTCCAACTAAACCCCCTATACCAATCATATGAGCGCTAATCTTCCATTTTATATTAATGATAAAGGCTAGCATTACAGATAGCGTAGCTCCAATTATAAAATTATAAATTATTGGGGGTACAGATGCTCTCTCTAGAAGATACAAAGTGAAGATGTAGAAAATAATTGTAACAGCATAAGGGATGATTCTTTCCTTTTGAGTTTCCATATCTAAACTTTGTATAATCTTTCGATTTAACAATAAAACAGCAATTAGGAGAGGAATAATAAATGTACTTGTTCCGACCAAAAAAAGAATCGCTTTTTTTAGTTCTGAAGGTATCGCATAGTTTATGTATGAATCAGTATTAAAAATGATAAGCAAGCCTATGATTGGCATTGCTAACGGGTGAAATATGGTTGAAATTACCTTTGCTGCTGTTTTCATTACTGTCTATAATTCCTTTCTTAAACGAGCAACAGGTATGTTTAATTGCTCCCTATATTTGGCAACAGTTCTTCTTGCAATATTATAACCTTTATCATTTAATAAGCGAGATAGTTTTTCATCAGTCAAAGGTTTTTTCTTGTCTTCATCTTCAACCGCATCTTGTAATATTTTTTTAACCTCTCTTGTAGAAACTTCTTCTCCACTATCGGTACTTAAAGATTCTGAAAAGAATGTTTTTAGTAGAAAAGTTCCATAAGGAGTTTGAACATATTTGCTATTTACAACTCTTGAAATTGTTGAGATATCTAAGTCAACTTCTTCAGCAATATTCTTTAAAATCATAGGGTTTAATAGAGTTTCATCACCTTCTAAAAAGTAATCTTTTTGATGACGAATAATTGCATGCATTGTTGTAATTAACGTATTTTGACGTTGTTTAATTGCATCAATAAACCATTTAGCAGAATCCATTTTTTGCTTTACAAACATTAAAGCATCCTTTTGCGATTTTGATGGTTTTTCTTTTTGTGCTTTATACCCTTGCATCATTTCAGAATAAGTTCTACTAACTTTCAATTCTGGAGCGTTCCTTCCGTTTAAGGTTAGTAGAATCTCATCATCTTCAACAGTTAAATTAAAATCAGGAATAACGTGTTGTACCACTTTAGCAGTTCCACTAGACGAATTACCTGGTTTTGGATTCAGTTTTAATATCTCGCTAATAACTTCCTTTAAATCTTCACTCTCAATATTTAAACGATCTATTATCTTCTCATAATGTTTCTTTGTAAATTCTTCGAAATAGTTTTCAAGAATTTCAATAACATTAAGAGTCAACAATGAGTGATCATTTTTCTTTTTTACTTGCAAAATTAAGCACTCTTGTAAATTTCTAGCACCCACACCTGCAGGGTCAAAGTGTTGAATAATGGTTAATATTTTTTCAATATGTTCAGCATCTGTTATTACATTTTGAGTAAATGCTAAATCATCAACTATAGCATGAATTTCTCTTCTTAAATACCCTGATTCATCTAAGCTTCCGATTAAATGAACTGCAATGGTATGATCATCGTCATCTAAATTAAATAGAGTAAGTTGAGCTTCTAATAATTCTTGAAATGTAGCTCCCCCACTTAATGGAACTTGTTTTTCTTCATCATCTTTACTATGATTACTAATATTTAGTTTGTATGAAGGGGTCTCGTCATCTCCAATATAATCATCAAAATCAAATTCTTTTTCTGCGTCACTTATTTCTTCTCTTCCAAAATCATCCTCTTGTTCTTCCTCTATTTCATCATCCTCTTTACCTTCATCTAAAGCCGGATTGTTTTCCATCTCTTCCTTTATTCGCTGCTCTAAAGCAACAGTTGGTAATTGCAACAATTTCATTAATTGAATTTGTTGGGGAGATAACTTTTGTTGAAGTTTTAAACTAAAAGACTGCCTTAATGCCATAATAAAGATTTTTCATCATTCAATTGAATGTATTATTCAAATATAAGAAAGGTGTATAGTATATAATAAAAATAGCCTTGAAATTTTTCAAGGCTATTTTTAAGTTCTTTTTCAAGAAAAAACTGAATAATTAACAGTGGAGTTTATCCGCTTAGCAGTACTCGTTAAAAGCTTCTGCTAAGTTTTCAGCTATCATTTCTGCTGGTCTTCCTTCAATATGATGTCTTTCTATACAATGAACGATTTTTCCATCTTTAAATAAAGCCATACTTGGAGATGATGGAGGGTAAGGCAGCATATATTTTCTTGCTTGGGCAACTGCTTCACCATCAACACCTGCAAAAACAGTAGTAATTCTATTTGGCTTTTTGTCGTTAGTAATTGATATTTTTGCCGCAGGTCTTGCATTTGCTGCTGCACAGCCACAGACAGAGTTAATAATTACTAAAGTAGTTCCTGCAGCAGTAATTGCAGCATCAACTTGTTCAACTGTTGTTAAATCTTCAAAGCCCACAGAAGTCAATTCTTCTTTCATTGGAGCTACTAGTTCTGGTGGATACATATTTTGTTTTTTAGTTATAAATTATAATACAAACTTACCAATTAAAGCATACTCCATTAAATCATTCAATCATTAATTTGGAAATTCTCCGTTAACCGAAAATACACGACAATTCGCCTAAATAGTGTTTCGATATTTTTATGTTCTATATATATTTGAATTAGAATTAAAATAGTAACTATGGATTCGCAAGAAAAATATCAAAATCATATGGAAGATAAAGGACGAATAAAAATGGAATCAAGACATAAGCGTAAAAATGATAAAAGAGCAATGTTCGGTTATGGATTGATTGCTGTAGGAGTTTTATTTATTGCAAAAAAA
>CAJWVX010000241.1 GCA_913048175.1 uncultured Flavobacteriales bacterium
AAGGTATTATTTGAAATTTAGAATAACACTCCTATCTTATTGGGGGCTATAACACCTTATTGCCAGGGCTTGAAGTGCAATATGAAGGTCCTGAAGTTGAAGTCATGTCAATAGTAACATCTTTTTTTGTACACTAATGGTGGCAGAAGTAGAGGCAAGACCATCTCCATTATACTGTCAAAAAGAGACATTTCCGTTAAATGTACAAGAGCCATCATCCTCATCTGCGTCAGATTGATAATTTAAAGCAGTACTATCTGTACAACCTTCCTCTTTACTACAACTTTAGTAGTTAATGTAACTAGAACTATAGTTGTCATTGTTAAAATTAATTTCATTTTTTTCATGATAACTATATTTAATAGTTTTACTAAGATTGATTTATTATTGAGTATGAATTTTATTAATATAGTTGATAACATCAATTAAGTTTTTTATAGATGATTTATTTTAAATATTTCGCTAATGTGTTCTAAAGTTAAATAGGACAATATTTAATTCGTCTGCTGTTTTTTGATGAGATTTACCCTGTGCATAAACAACTAAAACCTCTTTTTCTCTTTTAGTAAAAGAACTATAGTTTTGTTTCATACTTGCTTGTCATGTATTAACTTTTAGTGAAGCTATAAAATGAGTTTTTTACTCGTAATACTCATTAACAAGTATTATGAAATTCTAATATTAGTTATAGCTTTGTAGAAAATTAAAAGCCAAAGGTTTATGAAAAAAATTATACTTAATTTATTATTGTTGACACTATGCTTGTCAGCTTTTTCTCAAACAAACATTGAGAGGTGTTCAACTATGGAAGTGGATGCTTTGCTTAGAGCTAATAACCCAAGCTTAGGAACCTTAGATGATTTTGAAGAATGGTTGGCACCTAAAGTTGCAGAGTATAAGAATCAACAAAATAAGTCTGGTGCAAAAAAAACGGTTTATAATATACCCGTTATCATTCATATTATTCATAATTCAAATGAATCTATTGGTCAAGAAAGAAATATTAGTAATGCTCAGGCAATTTCTCAAATAGATGTTTTAAATGAAGATTTCAGAAAACAAAATGGAGATTTTTCATCTACTCCCGCTGTTTTTCAGAATGTTGCAGCAGATTGTGAAATAAATTTTTGTCTAGCTACCGTAGATACTAGTGGTAATACCCTTTCCGAAGCAGGTATTAATAGAATTTCTGCTCCGTCAATAGGAGCATCAAATACGATATCTACAAATTCTGCTGATGGTTATAGCATGGCTTACTTTGACGGGAATATAAAGCCTAACACTCAGTGGAATCCAGATAAGTATTTAAATGTGTGGGTAGCCCACATGGGGCCTACAGGGAATGGAGGGCAATTACTAGGCTATGCTCAATTTCCAAATAGTTCTGGATTATCTGGGTCGCTAGCTAATAAACCTGCTAATACAGATGGAGTTGTTATGTTGTATAAGGCATTTGGAAATACGGGTAATTTGTTACCATCCTTTCCTTTAGGCAGGACAGCAACGCATGAGGTTGGTCACTGGTTAGGTTTAAGACATATTTGGGGTGATGCGAATTGTGGAGATGATTATTGTAGTGATACACCAACTCAGCAAGGTGCAAATAGTGGCTGTCCTACTCATCCAAATCTTACATGTAGTAATTCTGGAGATATGTTTGTGAATTTTATGGATTATTGTGATGATGCTTGTTTAACGATGTTTACACAAGATCAGAAAGCAAGAATGGTAACTGTTATGCAGAATTCACCTAGAAGAGGTATCTTAAATTCTTCTAATGTTTGTAATGGAGGCTTTTCCTGTTCTGAGGAACAAAACTTCAGTAATACTGATACGCCTTCTTTATACCCAAACCCTAATGGTTGGGGTTGGATTTCTGGGCATAATAGTTTTGATGATAGAGCTAAGGCAGAAAAATTCATTCAAAATGTGGATAGTGAGTTAAGAAGTGTTGAAATTGCTTTTAGTAAGGCTTATGACGGTTCAGGGTCTGGAACTATTAACGTAAATATATGGTCTGAAAGTGGAGGTTTACCTGCTACTATTCTTGAATCAAAAACTGTATTAATTAGCACATTAACTATAGGTACTTCTAATACACCTACAATTACATTTGATACACCAGTTCAGTTAACAGCTCCTGTAACTTACTTTGTTGGAGTAGAGTTTTCTGCAAACACGAATAATAGTTTACAAGATACAATAGCAATTTATTCTAATGCAGATGGAGAGTCTTCAGTTTCAACAGCTTTTGAACAATGGTTTGACGGAACATGGCATGATATGGGGGATGCAAATGCCTGGAATAAACAATTTTCTTTCATTCTATCTCCAGAAGTATGTGTGAGTACCGTTGGTGTTGAAGAGAATAGATTAAATACGGATGTTTTTGAAGTTTATCCAAATCCAACAAGTGGGAATTTTAGTATTGATTTAAATAGTATGGAGGAAGGATTTGTTGAAGTGTATAATTTATTGGGAAAGAAAGTACTTTCTAAAAAACTGGAAGGGAATAAATATAAAGTTGATCTTAATATTAGAAATCAACCCAATGGCGTTTATTTAATAAGGTTAAATACTGCTAAGGGAATAAGCTCTAAAAAAGTATTACTCAATAAGTAGTTAAAGAACTAAGTTAATTTTAAGAAGGCTCTTCGTTTTGGAGAGCCTTTTTTATTACTTTAGAACTATGAAAATCCTAAGATATATCTTTTTAATCATTGTCACATTTAGCGGTGTTGGGGTGCAGGGCAAACTTATACTTTTAAATTCATCACTTTCCTTAAATACTCTTGATCCCAAGCGGCTTTGAG
>CAJWVX010000242.1 GCA_913048175.1 uncultured Flavobacteriales bacterium
TCACCTTTGTTTGGGTTGGGAGATATTTGAATTGTACTGAATGGATCCTCTTTTCTTTTAGCAGACTTTAAAACTGAAGTAAAATAACCTTTAGTCATTACTTCTCCGGAATTTATAATTCCTGTAATTACTACATCAGGACTATTATCTGCATTTACATCAGCAAAGGCTATTGATGAGTTTGATGCGCTGTCTAAACCAACTACCAATTCTTCTGTAAAAACACCTGTTCCGTCATTTGAATATAATTTTTAAATAGGTAAACCCGAATTATTTTCTCCTGTGATTAAAACATCTTGGTCATTATCAAAATCTATATCAGTAAATGCAATGGATGAATTTTTAACATCTTCGAAAGGAGACCCAAAGACTTCAATAAAACTACCATTTCCATTATTTGTGTAAAGTTTAGTTGAAGCTAAGTTTGAATTGTCCTGACCTGTAATTATTACATCTTGATCATTATCTCCATCTATATCTGCAAAAGCGATTGAGGAGTATTGTACTCTTTCAAATACATCAGTAATTGGAAGGTTGTGAGGGTTTAAAGGGAATGGAGTAAATGCTATTTGAGCACTTAGCAAAATCGTCTCAAAAAGGAGTAGGATCAAAATAAGTAGTCTGGTCATCATTTTATGATTTTGAATAAATATAGATTATTTATCTTCATAATCAAAATAGAGATTATTTAACGGCAATCTTTTGCAATTAATCGGTAGAAGTATATATAGGAATAAACGATGTTACTTATTACTGTTATAATCTATAAAGACTAAATTGAAGTTAAAAACAACTTTAAAGATGCTGTAGCTAAAACAAAAATTAATAAGTATCTAAGATATTTATTGTTGATTTTTTTGCTCCCCAAATATCCACCTAAAACTGCACCAATAAGAGCAATGCCAACAAGGAAAAAGGACTGACTATCAGGAATAATTCCAATTGAAAATTGTCCAATCATTCCAGAGGCAGAATTTACCCATATAAATAAAGCAGAAACTGCTGCAGCTTCTTTCATTTTACCCCAATTTAATAATAGAATTACAGGAGTTAAAATGATGCCGCCACCAATACCAATTAATCCTGAAAGAAATCCAATTACACCTCCTATAGCTAGTGCTAACAAAATATTAATGGGAGTTTCTTTATCTGATTTTTTTCCAAATACATTTAATAATTTTAGGATAGCAAAAATTAATAATACTCCTAAAATTATTTTATAGATAGAAGCATCAACCTCTATTCTTCCTCCTAAAAATGCAAAAGGAATAGAGGTAATTGCAAAGGATGAAAAAAGCTTTTGGTTGAAAAAACCGCTTCGCCAATAATAAAAAAAAGAAATAGCAGCAACAAATAGGTTAAGTAGAAGTGCAGTTGGTTTCATAGTTTCAGGTGCAAAACTAAAAAGGGCCATTAGGGCTAAATAACCACTAGCACCTCCATGACCAACGGATGAATATAAAAAGGAAATAAAAGGTAAAATGAGTAAGAATAAGTATATATATTCTATTTCAAATAGGTTCATTATTTACTGCTTTATTTCATCACAAACCGAGCTGTTTGTCTGCTTTTTTGTTCAACTAGTATTTCTTTGTCAATAGTAACACGTTCTATAGTTTTTTGATCGTAGTGCCTAATCGTTACCAATTCTAAATTATCGTTGTAAAGTATTTTGTAGTTCTTTTTTAGTTCATCAATTATTAACATTGTTTTTTGCTTGTCAAAATCTACACAAACAGAAAAGCTAATAGCAGAATTTTGCATCAAATTAATCTGAACACCTCTCTTAGAAAATAAACCAAATATATGACTCAAACTATCTTCCATAATAAAAGAGTAGTCTTTTGCAGAAATAGAAATTAAAACCTGATTCATCTTAAAGATAAAAGAAGGAACTAATCCATCTTTCTTTGTATTTTGATTGATTACCGTACCCTCATCCTTTGGCGAAACAAACGATTTAACAAACAAAGGAATGTTCTTGTTGTGAAGTGGTTTTATTGTTTTAGGATGTATTACAGAAGCTCCATAATAAGCTAATTCAACAGCTTCATGATAAGAGATGTTATCAAGTTTAGTTGTATTATCAAACCACTTAGGGTCTGCATTTAACATTCCGGGCACATCTTTCCAAATGGTAACACTTTTGGCATTTAAGCAATGAGCCAAAATACCAGCACTAAAATCAGATCCTTCTCTACCTAAAGTTGTGGTAAATAATTCTGAGCTTGAACCAATAAATCCTTGTGTTAAAATTATTGATTGCTCGTTATTTTTTAGCTTCTTGGTAATTTCCCTCTCAGCTAATTCTTCGGTAAGTATCCAGTCGACTTTGGCATTTCTATGTGTATTATCTGTTTGTATAATATTTCTAACATCTTGCCACCTATTTCCAATTCCAATTTTATTTAAATAAGCGCTTACTATTTTTGTAGATAACATTTCTCCTACAGAAACAATTTGATCATAAATGTAATCGTATTCTCTTACTGCCTCATCTTCAATTTCCCACTCAATTTCTACAAAGTTGTTATGAATATCATTAAAGATAGGGTGCTTCTTGTTCTCGAATAAATCGTTTAAGATATTGATGTGGAAGTTTTTAATATCGGCTAATATAGCTTCAGTTTTCCCATCTTTTTTTAGGTAAGATTCAACCACAGATTCTAATCCGTTGGTAGTTTTTCCCATGGCAGAAATAACAATAACCAAATTATCGTGTTGTAAATTAATTACTTCACCAACATTTTTAACAGCGTTAGCATCTTTTACTGATGCTCCACCAAATTT
>CAJWVX010000243.1 GCA_913048175.1 uncultured Flavobacteriales bacterium
GTAGCTCCACTAACGATCGCATCTTCTGCTTGATACGTAATAGGAACCATAGGAGCGTTCGTACTTCCATTGCTGATGTAAATACCATCCACCCGTGTGGTTACAGAACCATTTTTACTGTGGTAGATACGGAACCAGTTAATGGCACTCAAATCTGGTGTACCCCCTGAAGTATTGGCATCACTAATATTCAAACTAACCGCATTCCACCCGTTTTGAAGCCCACTTAAGTTCCAATTATATTCGTTTGTATCGGATGCACCGCCACTACCTATTTCTACTTGGTTGCTACTATTAAATTTAGAAACATCCGATACATAGTACCAGAAATTAAGAACCCCGTTGTTTACAGTTGCTCCTGAATTGTATACAGTGCTAAAAGACCTGTAGAACTCTGGAGTGTTAGCTCCCGTAAATTCCAAGCATGCTGTTGCTTGTTTTTTATCGGCACTAGTAAGGGTCAAACCACTGTTCCAGTTTGTCAACCCTTCACATTCATCTAAATAATTAATGCTACCGTCAATAAGCTGAATACCGTCTACACGTGTTTTTACCGAAGCGTTCTTGCTGTGGTAAATACGAAACCAGTTGATGGCACTCAAATCTGGTGCACCATTGGTAATAGTAGCATCAACGATATTTAAACTAATCTGATTCCAACCATTTACGAGTCCTGTTAAATTCCAATTGTATTCATTGGTATCGGACGTTCCTCCACTCCCTATCTCTACCTGATTACTCGAATTGAATTTTGAAACATCCTCTACATAATACCAGAAATTAAGAACTCCATCAGTAGCTGAAACTCCTGAATTATATGGAGTACTAAATGTTTTAAAAAATTCAGAGGTATTTGCACCCGTAAATTCTAAACTACTGTTACCCTCCTGTTTGTCAACACTATTAAGACTCGCTCCGCTATTCCAGTCTGTTAGCGAATCACAAGCATCTAAATAATTGCCCACGGTAGGAACTGAACCAACAATATCAACGGTAGTTAAATTATTTGAATCCGCATTTATTTTCACATCAACAATATGAAAATCATCTCCATCAAATTCCTGTACGATAGTCCCATCAGAGATTGTATATACATTTCCCTTTGGCATAACGAATCGGATTTTTGCATCGTAAACATCAAAACCATAACTGTTATCTATAGTTGCAGAGTTGTTAGATAACGTACCGTTATTCGTAGATTGATAAACCAGCGTAAGACTTGAAACCCATGTGGAAGGGGTATCTTGATTTCCACTTTTTAGCACGCTTACAACAGCTGTTGTCCCCGATACTGCCTCAAATGTTCCATTTGTATTATTGACTTTGAATAAATTATATTCAAAATGGTCTCTTATAGATGCTGCAATATATGCAACTTCAGGACTCACATCGTCAAACATCCATGGATTATCATTTCTCACATGATGTTTGTCACCTGCTAAAACTAAGTCCAAGGAATCTTGAGCATCCACAAATTCATGCATTTTATCGTAAACATGACCTGCTGTCAAAAAAAAGTTCCCTCCTGATCCAGCACCATTCAACCATGTAATGGCATCATCAGTTTGATATTGATGATCTTTACCGCTGCTTTTTGACACGTCCCAAGCATTATTAAGCATCATAAACCTCCCATTACCATATTTAAAACTATGATTTTGTAAACCCCAATAATCATTGAAAAAATCTGAATTTACTTGTACTGATGACTGTGGCCAATCATTACCCAAATAGGCATCGTGATCACCAGGAGTAAGAAACGTGGCCGCGTTAGCATCGGTTATGCCTTTAATACCATCACTTTCAATACCTAAAAAATATTCATCTTCACGCTCAGGATGATTTCTAACATTGTACATGTTATCACCTGTTTCTATAATGATTTCACAGTCCATGATATTTGCAATCTTAATCATTTCTGTCTTTCTTTTCATCAATGTTGCTGTATCATAATTAGACTGATGGAAGTGCCCATCAGAAAAATGCATCATATAATAGTTATCTTTAAATTGCTTTACCACTTTTACAGCTCCTGAAGACAATACATCACCTTGTGAAGTTTTTACTATTAAATCATATCGATCTGCAGGCGCTGAAGTAGGGACCGTTACCGTTAATCTGGTATTGTACCTGTTTTCGGACAAAGGATCGTACTCCCAATCACCTGTTAAGACACTAAAAGTTGTTCCTACTGTATTGTATATACCTTTGAGTTCTATCGAATTGACCGTTTGGCCATTGTCGGCATCAAACCAGACCTCAAAAGTTTCACCCGTTTTTACAATGGCAGTTGTAGATCTCCAAGGATATACAATTTTAGAACACCAAGCTGAAGATGATGTACATACTATTACAATAAAAATAATTCCAGAAATCATGTTTCTAAATCGTTCTAAATTTTTCATGTTTGAATTGGTTTAATTAGTTTAATTAGTTTAATTAGTTTTTATTATTAAAAATCCATCTCCAATAATTCTGGGAGATGGAGAAAATTGTTAGTTATTATCTCACAAAATTTAATTTATGTGACTTAACAACAGATGTATTCGTATTCTTAATCTGTATAACACATACATAAATACCGCTAGAAACATTACTAAGGCTGGTTGGATCCCATACCTTGGAATGCCCACCTGCAGATTGCTGCTCATTAGTGGCAAGGCTAGCTACCTTTTGTCCATAGAAATTGTAAATATCAATAGTGACACTC
>CAJWVX010000244.1 GCA_913048175.1 uncultured Flavobacteriales bacterium
CTAAATTAGAAAATATAAGGGAAGATTTACCGAATACAGATTGGATGTATAAACCCAAAGACGTTGTTAGTGGCGATTTTCCTTATTACTTTAAGAAAGAAAATCTGTTGTATTATGCAGCTATTGATTGTACTGGACATGGAGTTCCTGGAGCAATGATGTCATTGATAGGTTGCTTATTATTAAATGATATTTTAAGTGATAAAGAAGTCTATTCTCCTGCAGAAGTATTAAGTAAGTTGCATGAACGAGTCGTTAAAACGCTTAAGCAAGATAACTCAAACAATAAAGCAGCTGATGGTATGGATGTTGCCATTTGTTGTTATAATACATCAACTAAAAAGTTAGAATATTCTGGTGCACATAGACCATTATATTTAGTTAGAAAAGGCGAAGAAATAATTCAATATAAAGGAGGCAAGTATCCTGTTGGAGGAAACCAGTATAAAGGGAAAAATAATTATCCTAACCATCAGGTAGATTTATTACCTGATGATGTTGTCTATTTTTTTAGCGATGGCTATCCAGATCAATTTGGTGGGGAAGATGATTTAAAGTTTGGACCAAAGCGAATTAGAAAATTGTTAGAAAAAAATTCTGATAAATCAGTTAACGTCAATATTCAAATTTTATCTAATTCTTTTGACAATTGGATGGAAGGGAAAAAACAAATAGATGATGTGTTATTAATTGGTATTAAATTTGATTAAGATGACATGATATAATAAGGACTTCAATTATTTGGCATAGCAATAATCGTGTTTCCAATAAGTACTTTAGAGTGAATTAAGATTTCACTTAAAACCGGTTCTTATAGTTTTATTTTTATTATTGCAAAAGCTTTCGACTTTTTGAGATCAACTAAACCATCATTTTTTGTTAGCTTATTTAATTAGAATGATTTACAAAAGTATGTATAGATAAATTTTAAAATTTTATTAATAATGTTTGATGTTTAGAATTTTTTTTAACGAAACTTTAAAGCTATTAATAGCGTATATAAGTAAAAATTATTAGTAACTTATAAGATGACTTTTAGTATTATATGTTATGATACAACAGCTAAAAATTTTGAATATTTTGAAGTATATAAACAATTAGGTTAAGTTAGAAAAGTAGAGCAAATCATTCAATATAGAAGATGCTAGTATTCTGTTGGATTAAACCAGTCTTAAGGAAAAAATAGTCAAAACTGTAAGGCAGATTTATTACTTGAATATGTTTTGTTTTTTCATAATGGATATCCCAATCAATTTGTAGATAAATATAATTTAAAGTTTAGAATAAAGCGAATGAAAAAAATATTATAAAAAATAGGATAAAGGAGTTAAAAAAATATTCTAATTTATCTGTTTTTTTTGATAATTGGATGTAATAGAAAAAATAATGGTTACTTATTAATATGCGTTAAAATTTAAATAAAATGGAAGAAACGATTATAAAAGTTGGAACAAATTACATGGATTTTGTAAGCAAGTTTCACCGAACAATTAGAGCTCAGAAAATAATTTTAGTTTATGAAGGCGAGATAACACAAACAATTACTAAGGCATTTACATCAATGACAGAAAACAATCTTGATGATGCCATAGATAGTCTTAAAACAAAAAAGAGAGTCTATCATGTAATGGTAGAATGTCTGCAAAATGTATCTAAACATGCAGATGATGAAGAGACAGGGGAGCCGGTAGTTCCCGGTAGAGGTATTTTTATGATTACCAATAATGAAGAATTGTATACAATTACAACAGGGAATGTAGTTTCCAATGATAAAATTGCTACTGTAAAGGGTATGTTAGATAAATTTAATTCTTTAGATACCACTCAAATTAAAGTTGAATATAAAAAAATGATAAAAGAAAGTCGCTTGTCAGAAAAAGCTGGTGCTGGATTAGGATTTATAGATATTGTTAAAAAAACAGGTAATAACATTGAATATTATTTTGAAAAGATTAACGATAACTCTTCATTTTTCATTCAAAAATCAATTATAAATAGAGATTAAGAACTATTATGGAATTATTAAATATAGAAGCAACAGATGAAACTCCAAAAGTAATTTTAAACCCAGAAACGCATGTTTTTGAATTTAGTGGAAAATCACTGCCAGAAGATGTAACAGATTTTTACAATCCTTTAATGGAATGGTTGGAGAAATATCAGAAATCTCCAGGAGAGACTACTAAAGCTATTTTCAAGATGGATTATTTCAATACAGCATCATCAAAACTAATATTAGACATATTAATGTTGTTGGAGGAAATTCATGAAGAAACTGAAGGTGTAAATATTGAGTGGCATTATCAAGAAGATGATGAAGATATGGAGGAAGCTGGAGAAGAGTATGCAGATATTGTTGATGTACCCTTTGAACAAAAATCATTTTAGTAAATCATTTTCCATTATTATATATAAGAATATACGAATACTTTAACATACCTGATAAAACACAGTTGAATTTTGGGTTCGGGTGATGAGCTGTTGTGTATGTTATTGATTGTTAATTAAAAAGAGATAATTAATAAATGAGTAAAGAGATTTTAAAAGCTTTAATGCAGTTGTTTGCAATCAT
>CAJWVX010000245.1 GCA_913048175.1 uncultured Flavobacteriales bacterium
ATCCTCGAAGTGCATCTATGGAGATTATTCTATTTGTTCTTGGGTTCATTGGGTTTAATAATTGCTAATGACTACTCTATGTTTTCGTTTTGTTGAAACCAAAGATAAAGTAATCAGCCAACATAATGAAATATAGAAATTGTTGGCAAATCGTTAGTTTTTTAAAACTTTTAGAATCTTACTTTCTCCTTCGGAAGTCTCTATTTGTAAAAAGTAAATTCCTTTAGGAGCATCAATATCAAGATTGATAAAGTTCGCTGATGTGTAGTCCTCAATTAGAATAACTTGTCCTAAACTATTGGTTAAAGTTGTTTTAATATCTTGTTTAACTGCTCCTAAATCAATAGTAACGATGCCATTAGTTGGATTGGGGTAAAGTGAGAGGATTGATATATTATTTTCTTCAATTCCTACAGCGCAAGGATTTGGACAGCTTGTGTTAAAAGAAGAGGCTGGATCAATACTTGTCCAGTTTGTTGTTGAGTAAGCAATATTATCTACTTCTATACAAACTAAATTAGGATTTAAATAAGTTATGAAAATATAAGGTGTAATATTTTTAACGTTTAAACAAGTTAATTGATTATTACTGCAATTTAAAAAAGTTAGAGCATTATTTTGTGAAACATCTAAATTGGTTAATTGATTGGAAGAACATCTAAATTGATCTAAGGCATTATTCTGCGAAACATCTAAATTAGTTAATTGATTAAGAGAGCAATTTAAATTAGCTAAAGCAGTATTCTGAGTAACATCTAAATTACTTAATTGATTAGAAGAACATTCCAATTGATATAAAGCAGTATTCTGAGCAATATCTAAACTGGTTAATTGATTATAGGAGCAAACAAGATTAAATAACGCATTATTTTGTAAAACATCTAAATTGATTAATTGATTATGGGAACAGCCGAAATTAAATAATGCACTATTTTGTGAAACGTCTAAATTACTTAATTGATTAGAGGAACAAAATAAGCTAATTAAAGCATTGTTTTGCGAAACATCTAAATTGGTTAATTGATTACTTGAGCAACCTAAAAAAGTTAAAGCACTGTTTTGTGAAATATCTAAATTGGTTAATTGATTACCACCACAATCTAAAAAAGTTAAAGCATAGTTTTGTGAAACATCTAAATTGGTTAATTGATTGCCAGAACAATAAAGTTTAGTTAATTGTGTAAAATCTTCTATACCTGTTAAGTCTGATATTAAGTTCAAACCAGAGGAGGTTATATCTAAGATTGCTAATGTGTCAATATTGTTAGTTGGAACAGTTCCATCAGGAACTCCTGTGTCGAGACCTAAGTTAATTAAAGCCTGTTCAAAATTAACATCAGGTATTACTGTAGTTTGAGCAATAGTACAATTTGACACCAATAAGAATGTTAAAACTGATAGTATTAATTTTATAATATTCATCTTTTATGTTTGCCAACGGTTAGTGTATGGTGTCGTAGCATCCCGAAGGGTGCTATGCATTATACACATTGTTATGCTTTGTTATTTATTTTGTTCAATTATAGTTTCCGCATTTCTGTTTTTCGGGTTCAATTCCAAAGATTTCTGATAAGCATTAATTCCTTCTTCTTTATTACCTAACATCAAAAGACATTCACCATAACTGTCCCAAGTATTGAATCCATTTGGATAAAGTTGGGTGTTCAGTTTGAATACTTTTAAAGCTTCTTCCTTTTTTCCTTGTCCTAAAAGATTGTACCCAAAACTATTTATCCCACTTTCTGAAATATCATATTCAGTTTTGTTTTTATTTTCAGCTTTTATGAAAAGAACTATTTCGTCAATATTTTTTCCATTAGTTACTAATTCAGATAGTTTTTTTCTATTCATTTGTTTAACTTTTTTTCTTTGTTGAGCTAAAGTTTCTACTCCGTATTCAATTCGTTCTGCATCAGAAATTTTAGTTGTATCCATTTTTCCCAATTGCCAAGGTTCATCTTGTCCAAATTTTTGATATTGAGTTCCATATATTTGAGGTTCATCTTTACTCAATAAATATCTGTCAATTGCAGCTGCTAAAAGCCACTTGTTAGCAGTAGAATCCAATTCAATTGATTTACGCATTAACTTAACTGCCATTCCATAAGCTGTAGAATCTCCACCGTGTTGGAAGATCATTGCTGCATTATGATAATCTTTTGAAGTGTGTACTTGGTTTGAATCTAACAGTTGGTATATTCTTTCTTCTCTTAGACTATCTCTTTTTGATACAATTTTCCAATCTATTTCATCTGTTTGCCTGTCTGCTTGATCATTTTTATATATTTCAATCAGTTCTTGATTATCCTTTATTTTGTCTTGACAATAAGCAATTGTCATTACACTTAAACTCAAAAGGATTAATACTGTTTTTATCATTATTTATAGTTTTTGTTCTTATAAAGCATAACGCCACAATATGTAATGTGCCGTATGTTTAT
>CAJWVX010000246.1 GCA_913048175.1 uncultured Flavobacteriales bacterium
TTTGCTTAACACCTTGAAAACCTATGGTTTTCAAACTTTCCTCCAGACCCCGAGCCAGAGCCTCGGAGAATTCCCTAGATTAAACCTTTAACTCCTAATCTATATTAAGCAAATATGCTTTACTCCTCAGAAAAGTTGATCAACATTTTACGATAAGCATTAAATAGCTTAGACTTAGAAACAAATCCAACGTATTTATCATTTTCTAAAACAGGTAAATTCCAAGCATTAGATACCGTAAATTTTTTCATCACTTCATCCATAGAATCATGAACACTTATAAAATCTCGCGGAAGTACCATTAGAGATTCAACCATAACTTCAAGATACATTTCTGGTTTAAACATAATTTCTCGAATAAGATCAAGGGTAATTACACCACACAAAACTCCATCTTCATCAACAACTGGAAACAAGTTTCGTTTAGATAAGGATACCACTTTTACCAAATCTCCTAATGTAGAATTAGGCGGTATCACATTAAAGTCAGTTTCAACTTCAGTTTTTAAACTCATTAGAGTTAGTACAGCTTTATCTTTATGTCTAGTTAAAAGCTCACCTCTTTTAGCTAATTGCATGTTATAAATAGAATGAGGCACAAAGTATTTAGAGGTTAGATAGGCTATCGTAGAGGTTATCATCAAAGGTATAATTAATTCATATCCACTTGTAATCTCAGCAATAAGGAATAATGAAGTAAGTGGCGCATGAAGAACTCCTGCAATTAAACCCGCCATACCAACCAACGTAAAATTACTTTCAGATAAATTAGTAAAACCCAATTGATTAAGCGATTTTGCAAAAACAAACCCACCTGAAGCACCAATAAAAAGAGACGGTGCAAAAACACCTCCTACTCCTCCTGCTCCAAATGTTAAAGCTGAAGCTACCACTTTAAAAAACATTAAGGCAAACAATAGTCCTAACATAATAAACACATTATCTTTATAATTATACAAAAGACTATTATCTACAATACTTGTATAATTACCTGAGAACAACATTTTAATAGTTACAAAACCTTCTCCATATAATGGTGGTATAAAAAAGATGAGCACACCTAAGAGCGACCCCCCAACTAGAACCTTAAAGAATGGCTTTTTTAATTTGTCAAAAAGGTCTTCAATAAACCAAAACATTTTATTAAAATAAACAGAAATTAATCCCGTAAAAACACCTAGTAATATATAAAAGGGAACATCCGCAACTGAAAAAACATCTGTAATTTGGATATTAAATAACACGTTATCACCTAACATCATCCTAGAAGTAAGTGCCGCAGTTACAGATGCAACGAGAAAAGGTATCATTGATGTTAGTGTTAAATCAAACATAAAAACCTCTAATGCAAAAACTAATGCTGCAATGGGCGCATTAAAAATACCTGACATTGCACCAACGGCACCACAACCGATTAACAAAGTTGTTGTCTTATAATCTAATTTGAATAACCTACCTAAATTAGATCCGAGAGCAGCACTAGTAGAAACTGTTGGTCCTTCCAAACCAACAGACCCGCCAAAACCAACAGTTAAAGCACTAGTAATTACTGAGGCATACATTCCAAATGCTTTAATAATACTGTTCTTTTTAGAAATGGCATATAAAACACCTGGAATTCCATGACCAACAGACCTCCTTAGAACAAACTTTATAAGTAAACCTGTTAAGAACAATCCTATTAATGGGAAAACAAAATATAAGTAATTATGAATATTCCCTGAAAAACCAGTAGTAACTAATTGTTGGATAAAGTGAACTGAATTTTTAATTACAACTGCAGTTAACCCAGCTAATAAGCCCACGATAACGCTTAAAAAAAGCACAAAATGTTTGTGCTGGATGTGTTTTATTCTCCACAGATAAAACGTATTCATCATCTTGTTAAAGTCCACTGTTTACTGTTGAATAAGATGAACATCTCTTTGAGGAAATGGTATTTGAATATTATTTTCTCTAAATAATCTATCAATTGTAAATCGCAAATCACTTTTAACTATTTCAGTTTTCCATGTATCTAATAGCCAATAGTGAACATCAAATTGTAATGCTGAATCTCCAAAATCTTTAAAAAACACCATTGGTGTAGGTCGATTAGAGATAATATCATTCTCTTGAACACTTCGTAATAATAATTCTTTTACTTTTTCTACATCAGAACCATAGGCAACACCTACAGTAACACTAAAACGTGTCATTTTAGTATTGGTACTCCAATTCACTACTTTTTCATTAACAATTCTATTGTTTGGAACAACAATATAAATTCCATCTCTGGTCCTTACAAGTGAAGTCCTCAATTTAATTTCTTTTACCGTTCCAACTAACCCATCCACTTCAAGAATATCTCCAACTGAAACATTTCCTTCAAACAAAATAATAACTCCAGAAATCAAATCCTTAAAGACAT
>CAJWVX010000247.1 GCA_913048175.1 uncultured Flavobacteriales bacterium
TTTGCAACTGCCAATGTCTTTCAACAAAATTCTTTATATCAGTAACATCATCTGCGAAAGTGAATGAAGCCATTGCAATAATAGTTATTAATAGATGTCTCATTTATCATCTCCTCTTTTATTTTTCATGAAATTAGTAATTAATTTTTCAATAAACATTTATAAAACTGCATCGTTAAAAACTAATCCCAATCCTGGAAACCGTCAATACCACATTTTTGAACATTCATCACTTCATGTTCTGTTGAACTTAAACCAACGTAGTTTACAAAAGCTACAATAGACAATTTATTCTTGTTGTAGGAAGATAAGTCAACTGTATATGTTTCAATATGCTCTCCATCAGAAACTAAAGATGAAGGACTTATTGGATCTCCTAAAGACTCGCTTAGAACTGCTCTCAAAGTATGATTGTGCTCATATCCTTCTATTGGATCACCTAGATTATAAAAAGGACTCTCTGAATCTGTATTATAATAATTTCTCTGATCATACCCATAACCTGTTCCTGTGACACCATCTTCAATTAAATAAACAGATAATCTATAGTCTCCATTAAAAGTAGAGTTAAACCCTGCATGAACTTCCACCGTTGCATTTTGTCCATTTACTTCTGAAATTATTGCTAAACCACAAACTGCAGTTTCTGATAATTGGGCGTTTGCAACAGATTCCCAATAACCTCTATTCAAGCACGTGCTCCCATTAACCGAAAACCTATCTACCATTCCAGAAGGGTATCCAGTATTCTGATAAGTAGTCTCTAAAATATTCGTGTGTGCTACTTCCATAGCGTCGCCATCATGTAAACTTACTCCAACAACTTTACCGTTATTAACATTAATAATACTCTCAACAATATGTGCTCCATCAGGACAATATCCACACCATGCTCCTGTAAATTCTTCTATTAATACTTTTTTTGTAAATGCAGATGGAACTTTGCTAACCTGAAAGTCATCGGGTTCATCTTCACATCCTGCAAAGACCAGTAATCCAAATATTAGTATCTTTAAATATTGATTCATTTAACACTCCATAGTTGATTAAATATACACATCATTCCACAAACAAAAAAACCCACGAATGTGGGGCTTGATTGTTATGAATAAGATTTTTTAATTAATTGGTTACTAATAATACATCTATTTCTATATCATCTAGAATTAACTTGTCACCTAAATTCTCAAAAAATTTTCCAGACCGAAAGCGTACATCATATTTTGATCTATCAAAAGACAAAGTAGCTTTTGCCTGCAAAGAAGGTTTTGTTTGTAATAATTCAGTAGAAAATGAAATTGGATGAGTGATATCCTTGATAGTTAACTCGCCAGTTAAGTTTAGTTGATTATTTTTAATAGGATTTTCATCGCTCTGAAACGTAATGAAAGCACTAGAGTATTTTTCAACGTCAAAAAAATCTGGACTTTTTAAGTGCCCTTCCAACTTTGTTCCCCATTTACCTTGCATATCAGTTACAGTAATTGTTGTCATATCTATTTCAACTTCCCCATGAATGACTCCATTTGCATTAACATCTATTTTACCTTTTTTCAAAGCGAGAGTCCCTGTGTGAGTATCTGTTGACAGTTCTTTTCCTATCCATTTTAATTCACTTTCGGTATTAATTATATCGTATGAACCTTTCTCCAAATATGTGGATGATGTATTACCAACCTTAATATCTTTGGTTTCATTTTTTTTACCGCATCCAATTAGAGTCAATATGATGATTGATACAGGTATGATAAATTTTCTAATCATAGTTTTTATCCTTATTGGCTATACCTAAAGTTATGAGATTTTACCATATGGTAATTTACCTATCACCTCACAAACAAAAAACCCCACGAATGTGGGGCTTTTTGTTAACTATTTATATTTACTCTGAAGTTGTAGATTCTATTTTACCACCATGATCTGCAACTAATTTCCATTCTCCTCCGTCATTTAAAATGACATCTGTCCATTTCCCTTTTGTCGTCGTCTCTTTTCCGCTCTCTTTATCTTTATCAATAGTTGTATAATAATAATGGACTACTGCAATATCATCGTGTAATACAACACCTATAGGTGTGATATCCCAAAAAAGAGTAGTGCTTTTACCCCAGTTGTAATTAATCCATTTAATATTATTTTCTTTAGTACTTACAACTTTATTATCAACGTCCCATCCCTTATAGGAATCATGAAAAGCATCTATCCACGCATTTTTATCCTTCCCTACAGAATCTGACCAATAACTTTTAACAGCATCGATAACTTTCTGTTCGGATTTAGAGAATGATTGTGCATTTAGCAAGCCAGCAAAAAATATGATAGCTACTACTAGTAATGATTTTTTATTCATAATACTCTCCGAGTTTGTTTACAAAAGTTACCTGCCATCCTGCAAACAAAAAAGCGGTAA
>CAJWVX010000248.1 GCA_913048175.1 uncultured Flavobacteriales bacterium
TTAAAAGCTAAAAAGAGAACCTTAGAAGCAATGAGAAAAGCTAAAAAATATAAATTAGCAGATAAAACTGAAAATAAATTAAAATATCGTAATCAACTTATAATTAATGGATTCAGATTAAAATTCGATTTCTGTCCGGTTTATTTTTTTTATAGTAATGATTCCAGACATGTATTAACTAACAATTTAGATAGTATCTCCTTTCTTAATGATAACTTACAAATAGATAACTCTATCATAGTAAAAGCTAATCATATTTATATTGCTGAGTTTGGTAACATTGAGCCTTCAAAGACTCCAAACTACCAAACTACTGTTTCTCTTCTTGATAAAGAAAAAAGAAATACATTTAATGGCAGCTCAGACTTTAGCTTCAAAGTACTTTGTATCAAAAACAATAATTTTGATCAATTAAGTAATCCCTTCCCATATTATGTAAAAGAATCTAAAGGTCTTCCTCTTAAAGGAGCTATTGAGTCAGCTATACAATCAATGAACAGTAAACTTAATAACTATTACAAATAAAATAACTGCGAATATTAATTAAATACAACTCCTAATGAATTTTGATATTGACGAAAAAACATACAACAAAATAGCTCAAACTATACATAGTGATAACAGTCCTGTTGGGATTGATGCAAAAAAAACGCACATATTAATTCTTAAAGCACTATCTGATTTAAACGAAAAAGTAGATAGACTAGAAAATGAAATAGCAGATCTTAAAAGGAATAGTTGATTACTTACCCTTTACGGCCAACAATGTGTTTTTTAATAAAGAAGCAATAGTCATTGGTCCTACTCCACCTGGAACAGGAGAAATAAAGGCACATTTTGGAGCAACCTCATCAAACTTAACATCACCTACTAATCTAAATCCAGATTTTTTAGAAACATCTTCAATTCTGTGAATTCCAACATCAATAACTGTAGCTCCCTCTTTAACCATATCTGCAGTAACAAATTCAGGTTTACCAATAGCTACAATTAAAATATCAGCTGAAGCAGCAACTTGATCTAAATTCTGTGTTCTACTGTGCGCTAAAGTAACCGTACAATTTCCAGGGTAATCTTTACGAGCCATTAAAACACTCATTGGAGATCCAACAATATGACTTCTTCCTAAAACAACACAATGTTTTCCTTCTGTAGGAATATTGTAATGCTTTATCATTTCTATAATTCCGTAAGGTGTTGCAGGTAAAAAACCAGGTAAATGCAACAACATTTTACCTAAACTTACTGGATGAAATCCATCAACATCTTTTTTTGGATCAACTGACTCAGTAACCTTTTGCTCATTAATATGATTTGGCAATGGTAATTGAACTATGTATCCATCAATGTCAATATTACTATTCAATTTTTCGATTTCTAACAACAACAGTTCCTCTGTAATATCTTCATCTAATTGAACTAACGTAGAATTAAAACCAACTCTATCACAAGCTTTAACTTTAGCGTTTACATAAGTTTGACTTGCGCCATCTTTACCAACTATAACAGCAGCTAAATGAGGAATTTTGCTTCCATTATTTTTTAGTTTCTGAACCTCTAAAGCTATTTCGTCTTTAACTTTATTTGAAACTTCTTTTCCGCTAACTAGTTGCATAATAGTGTTTGGTTGTTAGTAATTAGTGTTTGGTTGTTAGTCTTTGGTTGTTCGTTTTTTACTTTATGTATTTACTTATCAATACACTAAAAACTATACACCAATAACTAACTATCTTTTAGGCATACTTTGCATCATTTTGGCCATCTTTTTCTTATCACCCATCATTCGCATCATTTTACTTGTCTGATCAAACTGTTTAATCAATTTGTTCACCTCTTGAATTGATGTTCCACTTCCTTTTGCCAATCTCTTTCTTCTACTTCCATTCAATAATTTAGGTTCAGCTCTTTCAGCCGGAGTCATAGATTGTATAATTGCCTCAATACCTTTAAAAGCATCATCATCAACATCCATATCCTTCATTGCCTTTCCAACTCCAGGAATCATTCCCATTAAATCTTTTACATTACCCATCTTCTTTATCTGAGCAATCTGATCCATAAAATCATTAAAATCAAATTTATTTTGAGAAATTTTCTTCTGTAATTTTCTTGCAGCCTCTTCATCGTATTGTTCTTGAGCACGCTCAACTAAACTAACAACATCACCCATCCCTAAGATACGATCTGCCATTCTATCAGGATGGAAAACATCAAGCGCTTCCATCTTCTCTCCAGTACCTATAAACTTAATTGGTTTATCTACAATATTTCTAATTGATAAGGCAGCTCCACCTCTTGTATCCCCATCTAATTTTGTTAATACAACACCATCAAAATCTAATTTATC
>CAJWVX010000249.1 GCA_913048175.1 uncultured Flavobacteriales bacterium
CAAAAAATATAGTAGATTCCATTGCAAATGAACTTAATTGGGGAGCGGAAAAGTTGAGAGACGATATAACTTGTTTAGCTTTAGATCTTAAAAACACTAAACTAGTTGATATTAAAAAGAAGAAGAAAGAAGAAAATAAAACTGATGGATAAAGTTATATCAGATATAGCTCAGAACATAGATACACTTTGGGTAATAAATTGCGCAATCTTGGTTTTCATCATGCAGGCGGGATTTATGTGTATAGAAAGTGGTCTATCCAGACATAAGAATAGCATTAACGTTGCGCTAAAAAATGCTGCAGACTTTGGCATTTCTGTTGTGATGTTCTGGATGTTGGGCTTTGGTCTTATGTTTGGAAAAAGTTTTAATGGTTTTATTGGAACAGATCTATTTTTCTTTTCTACTAATATTTCACAATATCAAACATATTTTGTATTTCAGGCAATGTTTGTAGCTACAGCTGCAACAATCATATCAGGTGCAGTAGCAGAAAGATTAAAGTTTATTGGATATTTAGTTATAACTATTTTTTCTACAGGATTTATTTATCCAATAGTAGGTCACTGGGCTTGGTCTTCAGGTTATCTTGGAGAAGCAATGAACAAAGGTTGGTTAGCTAGCCAGGGTTTTGTTGATTTTGCGGGAAGCACAATTGTTCATTCTGTAGGAGGCTGGATTGCACTCGCCGCTGTAATAATATTAGGACCTAGAATAGGAAAATTTTCAAAATCTAACAAAGGAAAATTTACTGGGTCAAGTTTTCCTTTAGCTGTACTTGGAACTTTAATTCTTTGGTTTGGGTGGTTTGGTTTTAACGGCGGAAGCAACGGAGCAATGAATGAAGCAGTTCCACTTATTTTAATTAACACTTTTTTAGCAGCAGCTTTTGGATTATTAACAAGTTTAGTTGGTTCTTATTTAATTCACAATAAACCAGATCCTTTTTATATTATTCTAGGTCCTCTTGCTGGTTTAGTTTCAATTACAGCTGCGTGTAACTCTGTAACCACAATATTGGCAATTATTATTGGTATAATAGGAAGTATAATTGCAATAATAACAACAGAGATTTTAAATAAACTTGAAATTGATGATGTTGTTGGTGCAATACCTGTGCATTTAGCTGCAGGGATTTGGGGAACACTTGCAGTAGGTATTTTTGCAGACTTAGAAATACTCGGAACAGGTTTAACAAGGTTTGAACAAATTAAAATTCAATTAATTGGCATTGTATCAATAGGTTTATTTTCATTTATTATTTCGTTTACATTATTAAAAATTCTAAATTATTTTTATCCTTTAAGAGTAAGTCCTCTTCACGAAGAACTAGGACTCAATATAGCAGAACACGGCGCTGTTTCTGCTGAACATGATTTAATTAGTGTTTTAGATAAACAAGCAGGTAGCGGTGACCTTAAAATTAGAGGTCCGCAAGATCCATTTACATCAGGAGGAGTTATCGGACTTTATTATAATAAAATGATGGATAAATTGGAATCTAGTGAAGCTGAAAAAAACAAATGGAGAAGTAGAATTTCTAAAGAAATAGAATTAGCTGTAAAAGTCCAAGAAAATTTTATGCCTAAAAGAAATTTAAAAAATTATCCAGTAAAAGGAATAAATATTCCAGCAAGAGAAGTATCGGGAGATTTTTTTAGTTTTTATCCTCATAATGAAAACATCTATTTTATAATTGCAGATGTTGCCGGAAAAGGTATTCACGCTGGAATGGTAATGGCGAAAGCTTCTACTTTATTTGAAGTTTTGTCCCAAGGTAAAGTGGATCTAGATGAAATGGCTTTTCATATGAATAATGATTTGTTTAATACTAAAACTGGTGGGATGTTTGTAACTGGAATTATTGGAAGTTACGATACAATTTCTGAGGAGATAAAATGGGTAAATGCAGGTCACCAACCAGCATTAATTAGACATTCAAAAGGTAATTTTGAAGAGTTTGAGTCGAAGTCGCCTCCTTTCGGAGTTATTTTTCAAAAAAACAAATCAGTTTACCAAGTTAATAAAAAAAATTTAAATGGACATAGATTTTATTCATTTACTGACGGGATATCTGAAAGTTTAAATAAAAATAATGAAGAGATAGGAATTGAGGGAACAAAACAAATAATAAATAATAATTTTAATTCTAGTTTAGAAGATGAATTAGAAAACATATCAAAAGAAGTTATAAACAATTCTAACAAAGATAAACTTGATGATGATCTAACAATTTTGATCATTGGAAAATAAACAACATTCTTAAATTGCAATTATCAATGAAAGCTAATTAAAACGACCTAAAATGGTTATTAAATGACTTTATGTGGTTTATTTATTT
>CAJWVX010000250.1 GCA_913048175.1 uncultured Flavobacteriales bacterium
GCTTTAAATTCATCTAACTTATCTTGCGCTTTTTCTTTAAGGGTGTTAATTAACTGCCCGACTTCTTTTTTCTGTTCATTCGGAACATTCTTAAAATCAGCAAATAATCCTTTTATTTTTCCTTTACTTCCTAATAACTTAATTCTAAAATCCTCTAACTGTTCTTTAGTCTCAGCATTAAATCCTTCAACCTCATTTAACAATTCTTTTATTTTTTCTTGCATCCTCTATTTTTTAACAATCTTCATTGTCATTTTAACATCCTCTAAAGGTCTGTCGCCTGCTGCTTTTTCAACGGCTGCAATTTTATCAATAACATCAAATCCTTCTACAACCTCTCCAAAAACAGTATAATTCATATCTAAAAACGCTGTCCCCCCAATAGTTTCATACGTTTTAATCTGATCTGCGGTATATGTAATTCCATTACGTTTTCCAATTGTCTCTAATTCTGCTTTAGATGATTTCTTTCCTTGCACAATATAAAACTGAGAACCTGAAGATTCTTTTTTCGGGTTTCCTCTACCACCTATTCTTGCTGCACATAGTGCTCCTTTTTTGTGAATTAACTTAGTGTTAAATTCAGCAGGAACAGTATAACCTGGACCACCATTGCCCAACCTTTGGCCTGATTTAGCATTTTTAGATTCTGGATCTCCCCCCTGAATCATAAAATCTTTAATTACTCTATGAAAAAGTGTTCCATTAAAAAATTCTTCTTTAACCAACTTAATAAAATTGTCTCTATGTTTAGGCGTTTCATTATACAAAACTAGCTTAATATCTCCGTATGATGTGGACAATACAATTTTGGTCTGTTTCGTGTTTTTTTGAGCTACACAACTTAAACTACTAAGAGTCAATAGTGCTAAGATTAAAGGGAATAGTTTCTTTATCATGATAATTTATTACATTTGTTAATCACAATATTAAGAATTTATGCCTTATTTTAGGCTTTGAAGGACTAAAATTAGAAAGACATGAAACGTAAATCTATATACACGATAGCTGCTTTATTAACAATTGCTTTTACAATTGGAGCTTGCAGCAAAGAAGAAAGAAGTCCAAAACTAATTGTACACGTACAAGAGAAAGATGGTACAAGTGCCTCTGGCGCTTCTGTTAGAGCGTGGCCCGGTCAAAATGCAGGCCAACCAGGAAGTATTATTAACGAAGCTAGAGTAGATCAATCAGGAAATACAGATGCTGCAGGAGATGTTACCTTTGAATTTGACGCATCAGTTGTTTTAGATTTAGACGTTACTTTTTACAAGAATATCCTAGACACTACAAGCCTTGGATTGGATAGTACTTGGGTTGATACACTAACAGGACATAAAGTGGTGAAATTAGAAGCGATACGACAAAAAAGTGAAGAAAACACTACTAATGAAATGGTAGAGGTTAAATAACCTATACTAAAGGTTAAAATAATCTACAATTGCCTGTTTTATCAGGTTTTCTTGTAACTCCCCTTGAATTTCATTGGGGAGTTTTTTTATACTTTTAAAATGTGGCCAGCCATCATCATCCTTTCCTATAAGTTGATAATAACCATACTTACTTAAAACAGAACAAACACCAATGTGAATAATATCTACTTTCTCTTCTTTTTTATAATCTGCCTCTTCTTTTCCCAGTTCTTGAAGTCCGATAATAAACAAAATCGTTTGTTCATCTAGTTTTTCTCCAAAACGTCTAAAAACCATTTTCTCTACTTCTAACCACTTTTTTGCTAATTCTGTTTCCATGTTGCAAAAGTAAGGACTTATTTAATTCAGTATAAACAATTTGGTTTTAATAAATGCTTTATTTTATTAATTTCAGATTCGAACATTAATGTAGTTTTGTTTAAATGAACTATTTCGATATTATAATCATAATCCCACTAATTTGGGGTGGATACAAAGGCTTTAAAAAGGGTTTTATTATTGAAATTGCTTCTTTTATTGCTTTGGGATTAGGTATTTGGGGAGGAATGAAATTTTCCTCTATTTCAGCCAAATACCTTGGTAATGCTTTTGATATTTCAGAAAAAGTAATGCCCCTTATTTCTTTTGCAGTTACATTTATCGCAATTGTTATTGTTGTTTTTATGTTGGCAAAAATGCTTCAAAAAATAATTACTATGGTTGCATTAGGGTTTATAAATAGAGCTGCTGGAGCACTTTTTGGAATGCTAAAATTTGGCTTAATAATGAGTGTGATAATTAATTTCACTAATATCATTAATAATCAAATCAGCTTTATTGAACCTGAAATGAAAAACACTTCAATTCTTTATAAACCTATGGGTAAAGT
>CAJWVX010000251.1 GCA_913048175.1 uncultured Flavobacteriales bacterium
ATGATTGCAAACAACTGCATTAAAGCTTTTAAAATCTCTTTACTCATTTATTAATCAGAAATTTTAGCTTTTTTAAGACGCAAATCTATTACACCACCCCCCATTAATTCGTCATACTGATCTACAACCTCAATCATATCTTCATCTTCTGAATCTACAAACCAAATTATTTTTTGATTAGGTATTTTATTTATTCGTTTCATTACTTTTAGTAACAAAATGGAGGATGGTGTATTAAAGTGCTCTAATTCTATAACAAATTTAAAACCTGCCTTTGCTTCATCTTGATATTTATTAATCCAAATAATTAGTGGTCTAAAAAAGTCTACCGAGTTATCTGGAATCAAAATACCAGTAAAAAAGAGCTCATTACTTACTTCATTTAAAGTAATTAATGGCGTAGATTCAGTTTGCTTTATGATAATATTTTCTAACATTATGTATCTTGTTTTTTAATATGATTTTTGTTCAAAAGGTAGATCAACTATATCAGCATATTCTTCCCCTGCCTCTTCCATGTCTTCATCATCTTCTCTATAATTCCACTCAATATTCACCCCTTCAGTTTCTTCATGAATTTCTTCCAACAACATTAATATGTCTAATATTAGTTTTGATGATGCTGTATTGAAATAATCCATTTTAAACACAACCTTTGTAGCTATTCCTGGAGATCCTTGATAATTTTCAAGCCACATCATTAAAGGATTATAGAATTCGGTTACATCTTCTGGTAATGATTTTCCACTAAATTCAAAAAAATGCGTTTCTGGATTTAAAGTAACTTTTGGAGTTTCATCTGTTGCTTCTATATTTAATAATTCCATAATAGTTCTTAATCTCTATTTATAATTGATTTTTGAATGAAAAATGAAGAGTTATCGTTTATCTTTTCAAAATAATATTCAATGTTATTTCCTGTTTTTTTAACAATATCTATAAATCCTAATCCAGCACCAGATTTTTCTGACAAACGACTTTCTTTTTATCATTTTTTTATATTCAGCTTTAATTTCAATAGCATCTAGAGAATTAAATTTATTTAACATATTTTTTATTATGGCAACTTTTTCATTCGAAATTGTATTTCCAATTGTAACGATATATTCATTTTCATTATTACTAATCATAAAAACACCTCTACCTGGGCTTAAAGGATTTCCTGTCTTTTCATCCGCTGCATGTTTTGCTACATTTTGTAAACATTCTACCATTACATGATAAACCCTCTTTTGAGTTTTTGAGCTATCTTCTTGATCTTCTAAATTTTTGCTCTGTCATTGTTGAGAATACCTTGGTAATAGTTTGTGAGATATCACCTTCATAAACTAAAATTATTTTTTGGTCTCTAATTGTTTTATGGAATTTACTCACAAAATCCATATAATCTGAGCCCACTTTTATTATTGTTTATTCCATTTAATTCTATTTAAAATTTAACCCCGATAAATAATACATCATCAATTTGTTTCCTATTCCCCATCCAACTATCAAAATAATTAGATGAAATTTGAACATTTTCGAACACTGATTTATCAGAATTTTTTTCTAACAATTTTCTAATTCGCTTTGGGCCAAACTTTAAATCATCTTCCCCACCAAATTGATCTGGATAGCCATCGCTAAAAAAATAGACAACATCATCAGGTAATAAATCTACCTGATGGTTAGGATAATTATTTTTCCCATCATACTGATCTCCACCTACAGGATATTTACCACCTTTATATTGAATTATTTCTTCGCCTTTTCTAACTAAATATAATGGCCTATGCGCTCCAGAGTACTCTAATTTTTTAGTTAATGTGTTGTAACAACAAATACCAACATCCATACCATCAGCAGTTTTATTATCAGGATCATCTTGTTTTAAACTCCTAATAACACCTTCATGTAATTTTTTTAATACTTGTGCAGGAGTATAAATTTCTTTATCATTTAAAATATTATTAAGTATTAAATGACCTATCAAAGACATCATAGCACCTGGCACACCATGGCCTGTACAATCAATAGCTGCATAATACAACAAATTTTCTTTCTTAAAATAATATGGAAAATCGCCACTAACAACGCCTTTAGGTTTATACATCCAATCTGTATTCGGTAAATCTTCCCTTATATTTTCTAATTTAG
>CAJWVX010000252.1 GCA_913048175.1 uncultured Flavobacteriales bacterium
AAAAACAGCTAACAAAACAAGTGTTGTTGCAATGATAGCAAATGTAATTTGTTTTGATCCTTTTGAAGCAGCAACTAATGGAGTCTCACCATTCTCTATTCGTCGATAAATAGCATCTGTCATAATTACAGAGTCATCAGTAATTATTCCAATTGCTAAAATAAAACTTAGCAAAACAAAAATATTTATTGATAAACCAAATAAATAAATTCCCAAAAAAGAAGCAATAAGACTTACTGGGAGTGCAACGGCAGGTACAATAACTGCTTTTAAATTTCCAAGAAATAAATAAATTATTAAAACTACTAAAACAAAGGCAATAATTAATGTTTTATAAACTTCAAAGATTGCAGCATTAATATAAGTTGCCCTATTAAATGAAACATCTAGCTTAAGTCCGTCAGGGAGTGTTTTTTGAACTTCCTTAACTCTTTTCTTTACAAGTTTGGATAGCTCAACTGTAGATGCTCCACTTCGGGCATAAATTCCAATTCCAACTGTTTTTAGATTTAAACCATCAATGCTTTGAGTTTTAAATAAAGTCTTTTGAGAGACTGGACCAAATTCTAATTTCGCAACATTTTCTAATCGAATTACACTACTTTTTACTTTTTTAATTGGTAATTTTTTTAATGAATCAATATCTTTATATGATTTGTCTAAATTAATAGTCAAATCTATATTTTTTGCCTCCAAAGTACCAGCAGGCAAACTTACATTTTCTTTTCTTAATGCCTGTTCTACTTCTTGAATAGTAAGATCATTAGCAGCTAATTTTATTGGGTCAATCCAAACCCTAATACTTAGTTCTCTAAGTCCTCCGACCAATATTCTTCCAACATCCTTGATATTAGAAAAATTATCAACCAAATATCTTCTTGCGTAATCTCCAAGCTCTAAATCACTCCATGTTGCAGAGGATAAAGAAAGCCACATTGTTGTCGTGAATCCAGCAGCTTGTTTTAAAATTTGTGGTGCTTTAGCTTCATCGGGCAAATTATCAACTATACGAGAAACTCTTTCGCGAATATCATTTGCCGCCGAATCTAAATCTATACCAGTATCAAATTCAATGTTTATTGTACTTCTTCCATTTTCAGATGAGGAGTCAATGTTTTTAATTCCTTCTGCCCCTCCTATTACATCTTCGATTATCTGCGTTATTTCTTGGTCAATTATTGGCGCAGATGCAGATTGATAATCTACTTGAATTTGAACTACAGGTGGTTGAAGTCCTGAAGGTAACTCTCGTACAGGCAATTTCCAAAAAACAAATATTCCAAATACAACTAATATCAACGAAAAAACTGAAGATACAACGGGTCTTCTAATGCTAAGATCGGTAATAAACATAATGATTTATTAATTTCAATCAGTTTTAATTATTGGTTTTATTTTTCCTCCGGGTCTCACTTTAGATAAGCCTTCAGCTACAATTTTATCACCTTGAGAAAGACCTGAAATAAGTTCAAGATTCCCATCATTTCTAATACCTGTTTCAACTTCTAATTTATTAATAGTGTTATCTTCTAAAACTTTGTACACATAAATTTTGTTTCCTTCTAACAATGTACTTGTATCAGGAATACTAAATGTCTCTCTTTCATTATATTTGATTCTAACCTCTAATAGAGCACCAGGAATTAACTCGGAATTTTTATTTATAATCTTAACTCTTACAAGCATAGTTCTTGTCTGAGCATCAATACGATTGGCAACCGTTTCTACTTCTCCTTCATAAATTTTACCTTTATATCCAGAGAATTCCACCTCAACTGGTAATCCTTTTTTTATATTACTTGCATAGTTTTCAGAAATTTTTAAATCACTAAAAATTATAGAAGTATCATCTAAAGTCAAAATTATTGATTTCTCTGAACCTAAAGTGTCTTCAGAGATACCTCTCTTTCCAAGTGTCCCAGGAAAGGGAGCAATAATATTTCCACTTTTTAAATGGGCAATTACATCTCCTTTTTTAACTTCTTCATCAAAATTTATTGGTTTTAATAATTCCTCTTTTTTTATTCTAAATGA